>MFHL01000010.1:58678-67536 GCA_001778595.1 Candidatus Giovannonibacteria bacterium RIFCSPHIGHO2_02_FULL_44_11 | reverse complement strand
GAATTAAGAACAAGTTGAAAGATCTACCCTATGTTCTGGTAATCGACTACAGAACTATTGCGTACAATTTGATTTATTACTCTTAAATTCTAGAATTTACCCAAGTCCAAATGTCCCTATTAGCCCAACCTTGATGTTCGCCAGTTCGAAGTTGCGTAATAACAATTCTATCGGTTATATCCAAATAATGTCTGAGATGGTCGTAGACTTGAGCTGCGGTCCACATCGTCGAAATAAACCAAACCGAATTAAGACTATTATCACGAATATAATCATATTGCCTTAACGCTCCGTACAGATTCGTATAATCTTTCCCAGGCCTGTTTAATTGATACATCACCATATAAACCATTATTAGACAATATACCCCTGAAAGAGATAAATGTGAAGGCTACTAAAAAACCTTAGTTTCTGCTACAATAGTTCCAACATCGTCCCACAGGGAGCACAAAATTATTATGCGTATTTTAGCTATAGAGACATCGTGCGATGAAACGGCCATAGCTGTTTTGAAAATAAAAAACACCCGCACGGGCGAGAATTTTTCTATTTTGTCCGCCCAAGTTTCTTCACAAGTGAGTATTCACCGGCCGTTCGGGGGCGTTGTGCCGAACCTTGCGAAACGCGAACACATCAAAAATCTGCCGATTTTATTTAAAAAAGTATTAAAAGAAATAACCGCCGTTGACGCCATCGCCGTAACTTCCGGACCGGGACTGGAACCGGCACTTTGGACCGGAATTAATTTCGCACAGGAATTAGTGAAAAAATATAATCTTCCGCTTGTTCCCGTAAACCATCTTGAAGGGCATATTTATTCCGCGTTCATGCACGGAGATAAATTTTTAATACCTAAAAATATTTTTCCCTTGCTTACATTGATAGTGTCCGGCGGACACACCGAGCTCGTGCTTACAAAAAAACATCTGGAACATAAAATTTTGGGAGAAACATTAGACGACGCGGCGGGAGAAGCTTTTGATAAAGTGGCGCGGATGTTGGAACTTCCCTACCCGGGCGGGCCGGAGATTTCCAAGTTGGCAAAGAAATTTCATAACCCCCTTAATCCCCCTTACCTTAAGGGGGACAAATATGAGAAATTATTTCCCCGCCCCATGATAAATTCCAAGGATCTAAATTTCTCCTTCTCCGGCCTCAAAACATCCGTTCTATATTATCTGCGCGATAATCCGAAAACGGATAAAGCTTTGGTCGCTTATGAATTCGAGCAAGCCGTAGTTGATGTTTTGGTTTCAAAAACATTGAAGGCTATTGAAAAATATAATCCGAAAACCGTCGCGCTTGGAGGCGGAGTCGCCGCAAACGACAAATTGCGAGAAGAGCTTAGCCGTAAGCTCGGCGCCATAGGCCATACGCTTTTGCTACCCGAAAAACAATTCACCGGCGACAACGCCGCAATGATTGCAGTAGCCGCATATTTTAAGGCCAAAGCCAAAAAATTCTCAAAACCGTCCGCCAGCCGGCTGACAATCAAAGCGGAAGGCGGATTGAAGTTGACAGAAAAATAATATAATGCTTTACTCATTTAAGGACGCGGAAAGGAGGGGGAATCAATGCATGTATCCGACTTGCTATTAAAAGCTCTCAAAAACCTTTTTTGGGGTGAAAACTTGATAGCAACTTTAATCATGGTGACCCTAATGTGGGGCCTGGTAATAATCTCTAACTTTCTAGACCGCTATTTCGACCGGAGGAATTCACAAAAAGAATATAAGCCCTAATCAGGGCTCTTTTTAATTGTAAAACAGCTTAAAAACTGCCATAATTTGCTTAATGGCGAGCATTTTCGATAAACCTTACGAACCGAGAGAACACGAAGAAAATATCTACCGAATGTGGGAAGAGTCCGGGTTTTTTAATCCGGACAAATTGCCCCCGCCGACCGCGGGGCAAGCCTCCGAACGCAAGAAAAGGTTTTCCATGGTTCTGCCGCCTCCGAATGTAACCGGCGTGCTTCATATCGGCCACGCGCTTACCATAACCATTGAAGACATATTTGCCAGATACCAGCGGATGCGCGGCAAAAAAACCCTCTGGCTTCCGGGCACCGACCATGCGTCTATCGCAACTGAAACAAAATTTTTAAAAGAAAAAAAACTGAACAGAAACGACTACAAAGAAAAACGCGGAGAATTCATAAATCTCGTAAATGATTACGCCCTGCAAAATCAAAGCGTCATCATCAAACAAATCCGCGCCATGGGCGCGTCGCTGGACTGGTCGCGTCTTGCTTTTACGCTGGACGAAAAGAGACGGCGCGCGGTATATGAGGCATTTTTCCGGATGAACAAAGCGGGACTAATCAAACACGGCGAATATCTTATAAATTGGGACATAAAAGGGCAGACAACGGTTTCCGACGACGAAATAGAATATGAAACGGTCAAAGGCTCTCTCTATACATTTAAATACAGCAAAGATTTTCCCATTCCCATCGCAACAACCCGCCCCGAAACAAAATTGGGCGATGTTGCGGTCGCGGCACACCCCGAGGGAAAATGGAAAAAATATATCGGAAAAGAATATAACATTGAAAATTTTGCCGGCACACGGCTCAATATAAAAATTGTCGGTGACGAGGCGGTAGACCCGGAATTTGGAACGGGTGCGGTGGGAATAACTC
Source organism: Candidatus Giovannonibacteria bacterium RIFCSPHIGHO2_02_FULL_44_11 (assembly GCA_001778595.1). GTDB lineage: Bacteria > Patescibacteriota > Minisyncoccia > UBA11713 > 2-01-FULL-45-33 > 2-01-FULL-45-33. The sequence goes on along the minus strand of MFHL01000010.1, from coordinate 64,892 downwards.
CCGCGCATTCAAAAATAGACGGCGAGATAGCGCAAAGACACGGCCTTCCCACAAAACAAGTTATCAATGAGTACGGAGTCGTTATTAACACGGGAACGGACTGGGATGGCAAAATTAAAATAAAAGAAGCGCGGGAAAAAGTAATTGAATGGCTGAAAAATGAAAAACTTCTGGAAAAAGAAGAAGTTATTGAGCACAACATCGCAAAAGCCCAGCGTTCCGGCGGAATAATTGAGATTCTCCCCAAGCGCCACCAATTTTTTATATCGGTAAACACATCCGTCCCCGAACGCGGAGGAAAAACACTAAAAGAACTGATGCGTGAGGCAGTTGAAAGCGGAAAAATAAAAATAATCCCCGGGCATTTTGAAAAAACATACTTCCATTGGATAGACAATCTGCATGATTGGAATATAAGCAGACAGGTCTGGTACGGACACAGGATACCAGCGTGGTATCACGAACCGAAGTGCGTGCCGCGCCAAGGACATGAGGGAGACATTGTTAAATGCAAGGAATTCATCGTTTCCGCAGAAAAACCAAAGTGCGAATTTTGCGACGCGGAGTTCATACAAGGTACGGACACTTTTGATACCTGGTTTTCATCGGGATTATGGACATTTTCCACACTCGGATGGCCCGCCTACGCGGAAGCCGCTACGGCGGGTAAACCTGGACCGGAAAATGACTTAGCTAATTTTCATCCTATAGATGTTCTGGAAACCGGCTATGATATCCTTTTTTTCTGGATAGCAAAAATGATACTTATGTCCGAGTTTCTCACCGGGGACGTTCCTTTCCGCACGGTTTATCTTCACGGCTTAGTAAGGGACGAACGCAAACAAAAAATGTCAAAATCTTTGGGCAATGTAATTGATCCGCTGGATATGACAAAAAAATACGGAACTGACGCCCTGCGCATGGCTTTGATTTTTAATACGGCTCCGGGAACCGACTCCGTAATTTCTGAACAAAAAATCAAAGGAATGAAAAATTTCGCCAACAAGCTCTGGAATATAGCGCGCTTTGTTCTGGCAAACACCTCTCCGGAAAACGAAGCTCTGCCACAAAAACAAACCAATGCCGATAAAGATATTCTGGAAAAACTTTCCGAGACCGAAAAAAACGCAGCTAAAAACTTAGACCAGTTCCGCATACATGAAGTCGCGCAGGAAATTTATCAATTTATCTGGCACGAATTCGCGGACGTTTATCTGGAAGCATCGAAGCTTCAGCTCAAAGACGGCGCGCTGAAAGAAAATACAAAAATTATTCTCCGCCATACCCTTAGACAAGCACTCACATTCCTCCATCCCTTCATGCCATTCATTACCGAAAAAATTTGGCAAGAACTGTATCCCGAAAAAAATAAATTATTAATGGCTGAAGAATGGTCCAAATGAATCTGCACAAAATCATAATTTCATTATCCCTGGCTTTTTTGATTCTGGTCATTTATATAATTTACCTGATTGGCTCAGGATATAGTTTTGTGGGTGGTCCGGCAAATACCACATGGCAAACTGTTATTAATCTTCTATATTTAATTTTACTTGGTTTCATTCCGCCGATTTTATGGCTTATCTTTTGGATCAGAGAGGATCCGCATCCGGAGCCGAAAAAAGAAATTTTAACAGTATTCTTTGCCGGCATAGCTGTTGTGGCGCTCGCGATATTTTTGGAAAATTATTTTTTCAAATCAAACCAGCTTTTTCGCGAAGTTTTCAGTTATAGCCCCGCTCTTTTCCAGATTGTAAATCTTCTTGGGTTCGCTTTTATTGAAGAAATCTGTAAAATGCTTGCTGTCATATTTACCGCATTCCGCTCAAAATATTTCGATGAACCTGTGGACGCGATGATATATATGGTAACCGCCGCAATGGGGTTCGCCGCGCTTGAAAATATTTTATTTATCGCGGACAGCCTGCAATACGGCGTAAACCAGACAATACTTGTAAGCGCCTTCCGTTTTATCAACGCGGTGCTTCTCCACGCCTCCACCGCCATACTTATCGGCGCCGGCTTCGCGTTTTCATATTTCCATCATGAGCGCCGGTGGAAAGAACTCGGCGGAGCCGTTGTTTTCAGCACGTTATTGCACGCCGCTTATAATTTTTTTATAATTAACAATACAGACAAGATTGCCGGCATTCCGGGGCAATTGATCGCTACGGGACTGGTGCTTCTTGGCGCTGTGGCGGGGCTCTTCTTATTTGAAAAGGCAAGGCGTATAATTAATATATAAAAGCAATTCTCAATAAACACATGGAAAAACGCTCATTTTTTGAAAGACTTACAGGCAGCGTCAAAATAGACGAACCGAGGAATCCGGTGCACTTAAAGCCCGCGAATCTGAGTTCGGCGCACGCCTCTCCAGCACCGATATCAATTGAAACCGAAGAAGAAGCTCAGCTTACGGTTGATGTCTGGCAAACGCCCGATGAAATCATCGTCCAAAGCATCGTTGCCGGTGTAAAGCCTGAAGATTTGGACGTATCTATTTCACAAGATTCCATCACGCTTTCCGGAAAACGCGAAAGAGTAAAAGAGGTCTCGGGAAGCGACTATTTTTATCAGGAACTCTACTGGGGCGCGTTCAGCCGCTCGGTACTCCTGCCGCAGGAAATCGACCCCGACGAATCTGAAGCTACCATCAAAAACGGACTTGTAACCATCCGCCTTCCAAAACTGGATAAAACTAGGATACAAAAACTCAAAATAAAGAACGAATAATTTTTTACCGCCACCCTAAACAATCTTCTTCCTCTTAAGAAGAAGTGAATTTGATACCACGGAAATTGAGCTCGTGGCCATGGCTATTGAGGCAAGTATAGGATTTAGCAAAAGACCGAAGAACGGGTAGAGAGCGCCCATCGCCACGGGAATTAAAACAACATTATAACCGAACGCCCAAAACAAATTGAGGCGGATTGTCCGCATTGTTTTTTTTGAGAGTACTATCGCGGCCGCCACCGTTCTCAAATCTTTATTTATCAAAGTAATATCCGCCGCTTCAATGGCAACGTCAGTCCCGCTACCCATCGCAATCCCCACGTCCGCCGCCGCGAGCGCCGGAGCATCGTTTATGCCGTCGCCGACCATGGCTACAACTTTTCCTTCCGCCTGAATTTTTCTCACCTCCGCTTCTTTTTGGTCAGGCAACACTTCCGCAAGAACTCTGGTAATACCCAAACTATGCCCGATGGCGCTTGCTGTTCTTTGATTGTCTCCTGTAATCATAACTACCTCTATGCCAAGCTTTTGCAAAGCCACAAGTCCTTGGCGCGCGCTTTCTTTGATGATATCCGCTACCGCAATAAGTCCTGCGAGTTTGAATGATTCGCCTTCTGTCTGCCTGATTGCAATCATCATGACGGTCTTACCGCCACTCTCCATCTCGCCGATCTTATTAACGGCTAAACCGATATCAACTCCTTCCTTGTCCATCAACCTCTTATTGCCGAAAATAATTCTTTTGCCGTCAATAATTCCTTCAACGCCATGCCCGGGAATCGCCCGGAATTTTTCAACCTTGGATAAAAAAATTTGTTTAGCTTCGGCGGCTTTTACGATTGCTTCGGCAAGCGAATGTTCCGAACCTTTCTCAATTGAAGCGGCTAATTTTAGCAATTCGTCCTTGTCCGTTGAACCAAAAGAGGTAATGTCTGTTACCTCCGGCTGTCCCTTTGTAAGCGTGCCGGTTTTATCAAAAATAATCGTATTAATTTTGTGCGCCGTTTCCAGACTCTCTGCATCTTTAATCAGAATTCCCTGTTCTGCCCCTTTGCCGGTTCCGACCATAATGGCAGTTGGAGTGGCTAAACCCATCGCGCATGGACAGGCGATAATCAGAACTGCGACCGTGTTAAGCAAAGCAAATAGAAGCGCCGGAGGCGGTCCGAAAATATACCAGACGGCGAAAGTTAGAAAAGCAAGCATTATTACTGCAGGTACAAAATAAGAAGACACCAAATCTGCAAGCCGCTGTATCGGAGCCTTGCTCCCTTGGGCTTCCTGCACCAATTTAATAATCTGGGCCAGCATTGTGTCCGTCCCGACTTTTGCGGCTTTAAAAGTAAAAGTGCCTGTCTTATTCATAGTTGCACCTACCACCACATCGCCGCGGGCTTTATCAACAGGGATGCTCTCGCCCGTAATCATCGATTCATCAATCGATGATTCTCCGTCAACAATAATTCCGTCTACTGAAATTTTTTCTCCCGGACGTACCCGGATAATGTCGCCGATTATTACTTCGCTTATTTGTATGTCAACTTCTTTGCCGTCCCTTAGCACCCTGGCGGTTTTTGCCTGAAGTCCGATAAGTTTTTTTATGGCTTCCGATGTGCCGGCCTTGGCCTTTGCTTCAAAATACCTGCCGAGCAAAATGAGCCCGATGATAATTGCCGCGGTATCAAAATACGGCATAGGCTCAATGCCGATCTTTTCCGCCAACCACGGCAACAAGGTAACAACAACCGAATATGCGTATGCGACCGTCGTGCCGATAGCAACCAATGTATCCATATTTGCCGTTCTGTGCTTCAAAGCCGAAATTGTAGCCCGGTAAAAACCGAAGCCGGCCCAAAACTGAACCGGGGTTGCCAATATTAGTTGCACCCAAAAATTCTGCAGAAACATCGGAGCTGTTTTCATAAGACCGGGAAACCCGCCCCATAAAATAAGACCGCCAAAAACAAGGCTGACTGAAACCTTGCGCCGCAAGTCGCGGAGCTCACGCTGTTTTTCTTTTTGCTCGTCATTCTCCGTCCTCATCTCTTCGGTAATTAAAGCCTGATAGCCGACATTGGAAACGGCCGAGCTTAATTTTTCATCGGTAACTTTTGAGGGGTCGTACGTTACAGTTGCTTTCTCTGTCGCGAGATTAACTGTGGCCTGCGACACGCCGTCCACTTTTTTAAGCGACTCTTCAAGTATCATCACGCACGACGCGCAATGCATGCCTTTAATTGAAAAAGTTTTTTTATTTTGGCTCATATATTTTATATTATGATTTATAGTGAGTTTATCGAACTATTATTTTACCGTGGTACATGTTCATTCCGCACGTATATTTGAATTCACCGCTCGCCTCCGGAGTAAGCTCAATGGTCGTTTTTTGATTTAAGGGCAAATGTTTGCGAATCTTAAAATCCCCGAGCACGACTTCTTCGAGACAACTTGAAGGGTCTCTGCGGATAAAATTAAGCTTTGTGGTTTTGCCTTTTGGCATTGAAATTACTTCCGGGGAATAGCCGCCCTCAACAATTATATCTACCTCGCCGGCGGCCTCGACTATTTTCTCTTTTTTTACGAGAAAAAACCAATAAGTAAATCCTATGCCCAAAATACTTGTAATAGTAACAATGATTTTATCTAAGCTCATATATTTTATTAATTATAATCAATTAACATTAATTGCGACCAGTTTTGACCCCATACTACATGTGATATTTATAGTTCCTGATTCTGTCGGGGTAAATGTGTTCTTGCTTACGGTGCCGTTCATCGGAATAGTTATATTGTATTTCGGTATTACCCAAATTGACATGCAGCCTCCGAGAGGCACCTTGTCGTCTATTGTCAGTTCAACCGGTATTCCTTTTTTGGCGGCAAGTGTTTTGGGATAAATTCCTCGTTCTTTCGAGACTTCAATTGCGAGTTTCTGTGTTTTTGGACAGCTTGCAACAGCTGGGTCGCAAGACGACGACGGTATATTTTCCGGAGATTCAGTTTTAGCCCCGACAACTCCGGCTGTATTTGGCACTACAATGAATTCCGAACCGCGAGTCATCATGCCCATACTGCAATTAAACGGAATCGTTCCTGTTTTTAACGGCATAAAAGTAATCGTCGTAATCCCCTCCGGCAATAAATATTTACTAATTCCCAAAGACGGCATAACAATTACCTTGCCGCATCCGGCAGCCTCGCCGCCGTCAATCTGCCACTCAACCGGCACGCCCTCAACAACGGTAAATCTGTTGGGCGTATAGGTATAACCGCTGACCTTCATCTTCACGATTTGTTTTCCGTTCACGATTTGTACCGGAGACGCGCCCGGTTGTCCGTTATTGCCGGGCCCCGATGTAAAAGCTGATGCGAAGCTAAAGTTGTAGCCCGCAAGCGTTAAACCGTTGTTTATATTGAATACGGCAAGCAATACGATTAATACGCCGGCGAATCTCAAAAAATGTTTTTGGAACGCGCCTTT
>MFHL01000010.1:55093-58631 GCA_001778595.1 Candidatus Giovannonibacteria bacterium RIFCSPHIGHO2_02_FULL_44_11 | reverse complement strand
ATCTTCCAGTCCCCGCTTGCAAGAACATACAGCTGCAACGCCTGTGTAAATCCGCACGGCAGAAAAAACGTAGCCGCGCCAAAAACGAACGGCGCGCTTTTACTTTCTTTTGTACTAAGATCGTGAATTTTGTGGCTAATAAATTTTGGCATCTTCGGACTAAATCTCCGTAATCCGGGGAAAAGATGGAGCAGCTGGAACCCAAGTATCAGCATTACTATGCTCACAAAAATCATGAGATATCCGTTTGCTTTCGGTGAAAGCGTCATCACCGAGCCTAGCGCTCCGACTGCGGCACCAAAAGCGGTATAGCCCGCGACGCGTCCGACGTTGAAATATATATGCGGTTTGAATTTTTGAATCCCTGTGAGATTTGGGTGTGATTCGTTGTATTTTCCGGCAAGCGCTAAGAGAAGTCCTCCCACAACCGCAATGCATGACGATACTGCGGCGACCAAACCAATTGCGAAGATCAGACCGTAGCTCATGCGCTGAGTTATGGAAAAATCAGGCAGAAAATTCAATTGTTTCAAAATATAATATAAAGAAACAATCACAAAAAATAACCACCCTATCTGCAAATAATCCGTGAAAGTATTTTTATGAGCTATTGCGTTGGCGCCGGTGTTGCGTTCATTCCACGAAGAAACCTGATAGCCGTCTTCTTTAATCAGCTTATTCAGCTGGCGCAAATCCGGTTCGCAAGAACAGATAAGCTCCGCTTTGCCGTTTGCATGGTTGACATGAACTTTTTCAATTCCGGCAACTTGTTTGAATTTTCGTTCAATCAAAATCTCACAGCTTGCGCAATGCATGCCGTGAATTTTGAGTTTTATTTTTTTTAGCCTTGAATTGTCCACCTGATTTATTTTTTAATTCTGTTGAATAAAACGGCAAAAAGCCATACGGCAAGAAAAGTAATTACGTTCCATATAACTAATCCTGACAAAAAAGTTCCTGCCGTTAATACGTTCACGCCCATGTTTACGTTCATATGGAGCGCGTACATCATAAATCCGGTACGAATTCCTGAAAATAACGCTGCTCCGGCAAAGCAAGCCGTGTAAACGATGCTTATCCACGCCGCGCTCACCTTGAGAAGATGTTGTGTGTTGACCATAAATTTAGTGTTAAATCGTTAATCTTTTAATTATATACCGCATCCGCCCTGCTGTTTAACCGGTGCTCCGGCATCTACGCCGCACCCGCCACCGCCTCTTTTTTGCGGTTCTGCAACTTGAGCGGCAATTTTTGCATAACCTTGGGAGCTGGAATAGGCTGCCCCAAGAATTTCCTGCGGACTTACATCTTTCCAATCAACGCCCTTATTTTTCATATATGTTGCTATTGTCGCGTAGTTATTGGGAAACCAATAAGAGTTCACCACCAACGCCGTATTCCACATCTCCTGTTCGCTTATGCCCTGTGAAGCCATCAGCTCAAGAAGTCCGAGCATGGCCATTCCATGATTGCAATCGGGAAAGCGGGTTGAGTTGCCGCAACACGGCCTATAGATGCCTCCCGATATTTTGTCCACAAGGGCCTGCTGTTCGGGCGTTAAATCAAAAAACTTGTGGCGGCTGTAATGTTCCATCACATTGCCTTTTGCGAGCGTCCATCCGCCGGTTGAAGCAAAGTTTTGCGCCCCACCATATTTCGGATTTGTCATTTCTCCCGCCTCCAAAATAGGATTCTTATTTGCAAGGCCGAGCGCCCAAAATAAGTTTAATAAATAACCTGAATTGGCGGCGGTCATTTTTATTTTGCCGTTATTATCTCCCAAAAGCAGGTTTTCATATTCTTCCGTAAACGACCCTCTCTGCTCATAAATAGCCCTGAACTTATCCGCGTCTATTGCGCCCGCACTAACCAATTTTGCCCCGAGAGACCCCCAAGTTATGGGCAATACAACTCCCTCAGACGGCAGGACTTTTTCTTCTAACTCCGACGGTTCTATACCAACTTCTTTATTTGCTTCTTTTTGTCCCGCCGTATATATCCATGTACCCGCAAGAATAAGAGAAGAAATTAGAATACTGATCGGCAGAAACCGCGCGGTTAAAATTTCTTCTCCAATCGTTTTATTTTGATTTTCGTTTTCCATGATTTTTTTAATTTTTTAACAGCAATTTTTCATTTTTTGCGCAAGCTCATCCGCAACCTGATTATGCTTTTCAAGCCGCGAAAAACTTTTTTTGAAAAATGCCGCGAATAATATGACTATCAGCACCGACCCCGCAAAAATTGAAACTTTCTCAGAGCTCAGCAATCCGTAAGCCGTAAGAAATCCGGCGGGGATAAACATCAATTTCCACAGTAAAGCAGACGCGCCCGGCGGAAGTTTTTTTTCAAGCTGATAAGCAATACCTACAACAGACCCCCCGATAAACACGGCTGTTATTATCCGGTAATCTTCAGCCTGCAGCGCGCCGGACCGGATTCCTAAGAGCATCCAAAGCCACGTTCCGGCAACTCCGGCGCAAACAAGACAAATCCTGAAGCCGGAAATTTTGTTCAGTATAAGCGCAGTTCCGGCAAGCGCGGATATGGAGATTAAAGCAATTAATATAGCCATATGATTAGATATAGAATATTAAAATGCCTAAGATAATCATTGCGAGCCCCGCCCAAAAGCGCCCCCCTCGCGTGTTCGTATTTTTCCATTCCTGCATTTTGTCCACGATTACTTTGTCCGCCGCTATCCAAAGCACCGCGATAAGAGGCAATATCAGGATCGTGTTGTAGAGCGCTAAATAACCGAATCCTTTAAAATACGTAACCTGATCGCGCAGGAATCCGATTATCATGAGATATGGTCCGCCCATGCACGGAAATTGGCAGATACCGACAAGGAGTCCCAGCCCGAAAGCCGCGGGCAAAGACGCTTTTTCCATCAGCTGTCCCATTGCCGTATGCGCGGAAGCCGGAATTCTGAGCTTGACCGGGAATTTCGGGAAAAATTCATTTAGAATATTAATTATCCCGAACGCAATCAGAAGCGTTGCTCCGAACTTCCCCATGAAATGAGGGGTGCTGAAGAGATGTAAAATTTTGAGAATACTGAGGCCAATCAGGAGATACGCCGTGAAAATTCCGGCAATATATGTTCCGCCAATTTGCAAAATTTTCTTTCTCGTCATCTGCATCCCGAACAGAAACGCGATAGTAATAAGCAGGATGGAAAATGAACACGGATGCACGCTGTCAAGAAGCGATGATACCAATATCAGCGGGAGGAGCCACGCACCCTGATTGCTTAAATTCCAGATGAACGAAGCGGTTCCCGAACTTTGTTTCAGGAATATTATGCCCGCAATTGCAAGCGCCGTGATAACAAATGTTGTTGTTATTCTTTTCATAAGCGTTATGGAGTAACAACCGCTTTTATTTCAAACTGCAAAATACTGCCTGAGACATCGGCCAGATAAATTAACCGGTCGATTACCCCGACACCGGCCGGCCCGTGAGCATTTGGGTCATAGACAACCCTTAAATCTCTCGATTCTCCGGCTTTGATAGTTTCATTCGCAAGAGGCAC
>MFHL01000010.1:53559-55031 GCA_001778595.1 Candidatus Giovannonibacteria bacterium RIFCSPHIGHO2_02_FULL_44_11 | reverse complement strand
ATCATATAATTTTTCTTGCGCCGAAAGAGAGCTTATTGCTCCGAAATTTTGAGGGGTCGCCGTAGCCCGACTGTCACTGCCGCCCCACCAAATAAGGCCCCCGACACCCAATATCACAAGTACGCTTATTGTTATTGTTTTTTTGTCCATGTTGTGAAAATTACCGATAAAAATACAAACACAAAAAGCCCTGCGGTAAGCATCTGCCAAAAGAAAATTAAACCAACCTTGGCAAACCCACAAGACCTATATTAGCGCCCAAGCGTAAATTTTCGGGTTTAAAATACCCTGAGAAAATATTTCCAAAAGAGAATCAAAAAAACTAATTTCGTTGTGTTGTTTTATATATAGTCTCCAGCGAGAACCGGTAAATTCGGAAATATCAAAAAGACGGTTTTTATAAGAAATAATTATGGCCACGGACAAAGCAATTAAAACGAGTATATCGGTGAATCCGGCTTTTTGAGGCAAAGCTGTCATCATTGATTGCCAAATAGCGATATGCTCCGAAACATTCATGATGCACGCTTCCAAGTGGCCGTTAAAGAGGCATCCGCTCATCGGGCCGCCATGCTTCATTTCGCTCATATGATTAAATAATCCGAAAGTGCCGAGCCACAAAAAAGAGACTGCAATCAGTATAATCAGCATTTTCCCGAATTTTTTATTTATTGACGCGAAATCCATGTGTACCGCCATAATAGCACAATTATAACAATAAATCAAATTGTCCCCTCGGAGGGAATCGAACCCCCATATGCGCCTTAGAAGAGCGCCGTTCTATCCATTGAACTACGAGGGGATTTCAAATTTAAATTTTACAACAAAAAATCTAAAAAGTAAAATTGGGATTATTCAGAAACTCGTTGTATGTATCTAGTTTTTTTGAAGCCGCTTCAAGTTCGGTTTTTTTGAGAGTAATTACTTTCGATTGGTCGGGCTCGGCGGAAAAATTTATACTCCCTTCGGCAAGCTTGAAGTAGATCCATATATCCCACACCAATAGCGCCAAAAGCACAATACCCGCTACAATAACCTCCAGCGCCCAGATTTTGCTTATCTCTTTTAAGCGCGGAAAGCGAAATTTGAATTTGAACTTTAATCTCATATTCATATTATTTTGCATAATTGAAAATCTGATAATCCGCGCTCACTTTTACGATGTCGCCGACTTTACCCTGTCGTGTCCATTGCATCTTTTCCACCATTCCCGAATAAGGTATTTTGTCCAAAAGAATAAAAAATCTTACGAGCTGTATTTTTCCTCCTTCCAGTTCAAAAGTTAAGGCCGCCCTGTCATCATTGCCGGTAGGCAGGACCGCGTTGACGGCCTTAAATTTTACTTCCGCTTTTTTCGCAAGCTCCTCCGTCGCTCTTAAAAACTCAACAAAAGAAGCCTCCGTAAGGAACGCCCCCTTTAATTTTTGTATTTCGGCGTCATATTTTATAATATTGGAGCTTGACTCGTCGAA
>MFHL01000010.1:51260-53537 GCA_001778595.1 Candidatus Giovannonibacteria bacterium RIFCSPHIGHO2_02_FULL_44_11 | reverse complement strand
AGGGCAATTTGCGCCGAGGCGTCGGCTATTACCCCGCTCTCCGTGTTTATTTTTAAATATAAAAACCAGCCTGCCGCAGTTAAACACAAAAACAGCAGAACATTTCCTAAAAATATAAATAGCGATTTTCCGGATATGTTCATAATTTATAAGCTTCCGGATTAATTTTAAGATTTAAATTGAACCTGGCGTTTGACTCCTCCAAAAGATTGCTAATCGGGGAGTCCACTTCCGAAAATGCCGGCAGCTTTTCCAAAACGGAGACATAAGAAATAAGCTCTTCACGCACAGAAGCGTTGCCCTGAAGGTTTAAAATAAAAACCCCGTCTTTATTTTTCGACAAAACAACGCCATCAATACTGATTCCCTGAGGCGAAGCGCGGAACACGCTTATAAGCAGGCCTGAAAAAGAGCGCCGTTTGGCTTCATTGCTCCCGTAGTCCGAAATTATTTTGTTTATTTTTACCGTCTCCGCCTCCAGATCGCCAAGTTTGCGCCGCGCCAAAACAGCCTCCTCAACATCAACCCTTCTTAAAATATCATCTTTTGATAAAATAATTACAAAATAGGACGGCGCCATGCAAACTATCCAGACCAAAACCGACAAAGAAAGCAGTATTAAAAACGCCGAGGAAAGCTTGTATATTTTCTCGCTCCGCACGGCTTTTTCATATTTTGCTCCCAGAAATGTCATAAAATACCTTCTTTTTTAATTGCGTTTAACGAAAGACCTACCGGCGTGGTATAGCGTATTGAATCTTTCCATTCTATCGCCGGCAAATATTTTCCGGGAAAAATTACATTTACCCACGGATCAGCAACGGAAACCTCAATGCCAAACTCACCCATAAGATATTCTGGAAACCCCAAAAGGTTCGCCTCTCCTCCGTACAAATAAACCCTTTCCGGAGCTTCTCTTTTTTCGGAGTGCGTCTGCCAGTAATCGATATATTTTTGGGCCTCTTCTTTAATAGCGGAAACTATCGGAACAATAGCTTCAAAAACCCCTTCCTCGCTTTTCTTTTTCAAAAACCCGTTTTCTACCTTAAGCTCGCCCGCGCGCGCCAGGCTTACATTCAAAGTCTTTGCTATTATTTCATCCAAAGCCTGGCCTCCGATAGGAATAGTTGTGGCAAATCGGAGAGCTCCTCCTTCCACAATGGAAACACTGGTGCGCATCCGTCCAAAATCAATAAGCATCGCGGCTTTTTTGAAATCTGCCGGTATTATTGAAGACTTAGACGCGTTAAGCTCGGATTCTATATATATAGGCAGGGCTCCGGCCCGGTAAAAAACATCCAGATAAGACTCGACAATCGTCTTCGGAAAAGCCTCTAAAATAACATCAATGTGGTCTTTTTCTTTGCCTCCCAATGAATAGTTAAAAGCCACTTCGGCGGCAGGAAGAGGAATGTGTTCTTCCAGCTGAAGCTCCAAAGCCTGGCCGATTTCCTCTTCTTTTATGCCCGTAAGGCGCACTGTGCGCAAAAAACCTTTTTCTTCCGGAAGCGCCAGTGCGACATATTTTATTTTTTTCTTGGAAATTATGCCCTTGAGCAAGGCGATTAAAAGATCCGGCTTGATTATTTCTCCTTTTACCATTATCCCCGGCTGGATTTCGCCTTCCCCGAAATCCCGGACCAGAACTCTGCCTTTTGCCTCCTTCAGCAGTAAATATTTATAAGACCGGTCGGAAAGATCGAACGAGTAAACGGGAAATTTTAAAAAATTAGGTATTCTCATAAGATTAGGGGATTATTTCTTTCCACTCAATAATATCCCACCCTCCGGCCGGCCCCGACGAAAAATTTACATTAGCGAGGCCTGATTCATAAGTAATTGTAGCATTGTTATCTAAGATCAACCCGTATGAGGTCGCTTCTTTGGCCACGCCGTTATTAGAAAATTTTATCCGCCCCTTCCCGGCATAATAAATAACACCTTCGGAATTGTTGTCCACATTAATTATTTCTTCATCGATGGAATCCTTGGCGGCAAGAACCATCATATGGCTTCCTACCTCTCCCGATCCGGAAAATACAGAATTATTCTTGACATCAATTTTTGAATCGGAAAGTATGACTCCGGAAAACGAATCATATTCTGGAGCAAGTTTAATAATACTTAGATTATCAAACACGATGTCGCCGACAACCCAGATCGTGCCTCCCACGATTAGCGTTGCGCCGTTTGAAACCGTCAGTTTTCCGGTGATTTTCCGCGGGCCGATTGTTTGGGTGCCGCTGATGATAACATCTCCCGCAGTCGTTCCTCCTG
>MFHL01000010.1:48517-51247 GCA_001778595.1 Candidatus Giovannonibacteria bacterium RIFCSPHIGHO2_02_FULL_44_11 | reverse complement strand
CTTCCAGTCCAAAATGACTCCGTCGGAGATGGGCAATTCTTCCCGCGGAGGATTTTCAATAAAACAATATTGATTAGGACAAACCGAGCCGCGAACAGTAATATTAACAAACAAATTTGCATGCGCGGTGCCGGCTGTTGACGTGCCTATCGTCAGACCGTCTATTTTTGTATTTACTCCGCCTATCCAAGTCCTGAAATTCAAATCGCCTCCGGCATTGGTCCATACCGGATTTCCCGAACAGCAATCGGACGTATATCTTCCGGTATTATCGGCATATCCGTCCGCGGAATCTTTTTTCCAATTCCAATAGTTTACCGCCGAGCTTGATCCGTAATCCAACACTATCCAATATTTTGCGCCGTTCGTAAGATTGGGCGGAGAAGAAAAAGACACGTCTATCCATGACGGAGTAGCTCCCACTGAAGAATTAGCTATTGTAGCGCTCGCTAAATTGCCGGTTGCCGGCTTGCCGCCATTGTCCGCAGCAATTTTCAAAGTAATATTACCTGAAGGACTTCCTGCTTTCCCGAGATAAACAGAAATCTTATTCAATCTGTCGGTCGCATTCGCCGTAAACGACTGTGCGGCATCGCGATTGTCTGCAACGGTTGCAAAAGAAAAATTTGAATCGGTAGTTGTCGCCTCAACACTCGGATTTCCGGATATTCCTCCGGCGACAACTACGTCTCCGGTAACAACAGCTCCGTTATCGCCTTCAATATTTCCGTTGGAATAAATATTTCCGTTGACAACCGCATTGTTACCCATTAATAATCCTCCGTCGCCTACCTGTACCCCATAAAAGAAGTTTACGTTGTCCGTGCCCGTCACTATTTCAGCCGAAAGCGCGCGGTTCGCGCCGGACGCGTCGCCCGAGGAAATAATTCTTCTTGTGTTGTTAGAAACATTTGTGACATTAATATCCGCCGTAGCACCATTTAACGAAACCGCATAAGAAGAACTGAGGTTTTTACCGCGCAATAATCGGTAAATCGCGTCGTCAATCCCCGCCTCCGCGGCAAAAAAAGAATTTCTGGATTTATAGTTATTGCCGGCAACCCTCGCTTCTTTTAAAGAAAGCAATATTACACCGAAAATCGCCGAGAGCATTATGGCCATCATAAATATGACCGCTATTAAAGCCGCCTGCCCTGAATTTTTACGAATAACATGTCTTTTTTCCATATTAATATTTTCCCCTTAATACCGCGCTGCCGAAAAAATTCCTTGTTTTATTGAATGAGCCCTGGCCGGCCGAAAGCGTCATTTCAATTTTTATTATCTCCGAAGTCGTAGTTGCCTGACGGTAAAAAACCAGATTCGTAACTGCGGCATCGATCGTAATATCCGCGTTTCCTAATCCGTCATCAACCTGAAGCGCGCCGTCTGAGCTGTTTATGGAAAACGTTTTTCCGCCGATCTTCAAAACACCCGGGTTTGTCCCGAACACGCTTCCCGCGGCGTCCGTGCTTGTGGCTTCGCGCACACTGCGGATAATTGTTTCCATTGCCGTATCGCCATTGAGCATTATCCGCCTCTCAACCCTTAAACGCGCGTATGATTTATAAACGGCAAAAACAGATTCCACGGTTACAACTCCGACGACGGCTATCAACGCGAGATAGACGACAACTTCAATCAAGGAGAATCCCTGCCTTGCCGGCAGGCAGGCTCTGTTTTTTTTCATCATTTATTATAAATATCCGCTAAATAAGTGCTCAATACTAAATTTTGAAGCGCACCATGTTCCAGCCAGCTTACGCGGACACTGAACAGTTTTGTATTCGGGTCGTTCGTTCCGCCGGCGGAAACAATATTGTCGGAAGAATCCCTTGAAACGTTTGCCGGCGTAATTGTCCGTGTAAATACCGAATCAATAGCGCCGGGATTTGAAGCGCCGATGCTCCACTTGGACGCGCCGCTGTTAAAAGACAAATAATAATCCGTGCCCGCACTTAAAGACGATAAATTTGATTGCCAGCTTTCGTCTCTTAAATACCGCAGAGCTTCAAGCCCCTCTTCGGCTAAAAAATTTGCGCGTATTTTATCCGCGGATTCCTCCGACAGCCTGCTGACCAGCACAAAAACATTAAAAAGCGAAAAAATTGCAGTGCTGATTATCGTGGCGGCTACTAAAACTTCAATTACCCCGAAACCGCCGTTTATCTTGGTTTGTCCCATTAGTTTAATTTTAACACGCCGCGCCATGCTATTTAATACCGCCCGTTGAATATATGGACACCGTATGAATTTTGGCGGGAACAGATCTGGACCGCAGAGTTACCGTACCTGAAGCCGTTGTTGTGCCATAGAGTCTGGTAAATACCGTGTCTACCGCGCCCGCGGTCAGATCTATTGCGCTGATTTCTATGCTCGGCGGCAGCAAATAAGATTCGTTTGCCGGACTTGCCGAATCATATACATCTCCACGGAACAGCACGGCTTTGGTATTTTCAAAATGTACTCCGAAATTGGAACCAAATTCGGACGCGAGAGTTCTGGACCGGGCATCACGCAACAGGCCGATAATTCCCGAATTTGCCTCCGTTAATTTATTTGATTCGCCGAAAGAAGACATTACCGAAAATATTAACGCCGACAACACGACAATTATTGCCATACTGACGAGTATTTCCAAAAGCGTAAATCCCTTCATATTTAAATTACTCCCGCCAAGTTATACATCGGCGAGATCATTGATACGGCGAAAAAGCCGACTACCGCTCC
>MFHL01000010.1:48233-48496 GCA_001778595.1 Candidatus Giovannonibacteria bacterium RIFCSPHIGHO2_02_FULL_44_11 | reverse complement strand
CGGTTTCATAGAACATCGCGAGCCGAAGCAGCATTTGAGAAAGTTCTCCGGTCTCCTCGCCGACTGCCATCATTTCGCCCACCAAAGGAGGAAAACATTCTGCTGACAGAAACGCTTTTGAAACCGTTTCTCCTTTTTGTATCCTGTCCCGCGCATCATCCAACACATCCTTAAAATAATGATTCTGCAAAACACCCTTAGTAATTGTGAGCGCCTCCAAAACATCGACGCCGGAAGAAAGAAGCGATGACAAAGTACGGCAG
>MFHL01000010.1:41554-48179 GCA_001778595.1 Candidatus Giovannonibacteria bacterium RIFCSPHIGHO2_02_FULL_44_11 | reverse complement strand
AAGCCCCAGTCCAAAAAATTTTTCCCCATGGCGCTTTTTAGGAACCTAAGCAAAAAATACCCCAAAATACCCGCGCCGATACCTATAAAAATCCCGCTTTTTAAAAGCGACTTGCTGAGAAAAACAACAATTCTGGTAGAGAGCGGCAGCTCAACTTTTAATTCTTCAAAAGTTGAAACCAAGGTCGGCACGACATAAATGAGCATCAATATGCCTATGCCTATCATCGCAATTACGATAATTGCCGGATATATCATTGCGCTTCTTACTTTCCGGCGCAGAGTGTAATCTTTTTTTAACTGCATTGCCACTAATTTCAAAGACCCTTCCAATTTTCCGGATTTCTCTCCTGCTTTGACCATTTCTTTAAAATAATTCGGGAAAACGGCGGGGAATTCCCCCAGAGCTTCCGCGAAAGTTTTACCGCTCTTTATTGTTCCCACCATGGAAAGTATTATTCCTTTGAATTTTTCATTTTCCGTCTGGCGTGTCATTACCTCCAGAACCTTGGCCAGCGAAAGCCCGGCCCCGATCATAACGGCGGCATTGCGGGCAAAGTTCATTTTCTCCTCAAGCTTTATCCGTTTGAGAAATGAGGGAATATAATCGCCCAGTTTGAATTTTTTTCCAAACAGACCCCCTTTCTTCTTTTTAGCGTCTACTATATATGTAGGCAAAAAGCCTTCTGCGCGAAGGGTTTTTGCGAGCTCATACTGGTCTTTGGCATCTCTGTCGCCTTCAACATCGGCTCCGGCAGAATCTCTGGCCTTATAATGATAAAGCGCCATATGCTTTTATTTTAACACAAAAAGCCACCCGTGGTCAGTTAGATAATGTCTATGCCCTTTCTTTAACTAACTTATTATGCTTTTCCATAAGAGAGCGCTGATCCTCATTCGCCTTTCTTGCCACTTCTTCCAAAAACTTCACCTTATACTTAGAATCGGTGCCCGAAAAAAACAGCGAAAAATCATTTTTTTCACTTTTCTCATTAATACCGAATAATTTTTTAATATATTTAAATGTCATATAAACTAATTATACCCCAGTATCATTTGTAAGTCTTCCACAGAGTAACCCCTAAAAAGCATGTCGTCAATATCCGAAACATCAAGGTATATTTTCTCTGTTTTTGTATCATAATTTTTTAATACTAAGTTTAATTTGATTTTATCACCGAAAATTTTCTTTGCCTTAATGACATTTTCCCTTGCTACAATAAACGTATTTATGAACAAACCAAGTGTAACTTTTCTATTTTCAAGTTCTTCGCGTTTTTTGGTAAATATCCATGCAATCTTGGGTTCTTGATAAATATAATATATTTCGACTTTTCTTCCTCTGGTCAAAGATCTATTCACATTTTCGATAGAAAGTCTATACGCAAAAGTTCCGTCTAAAATCATATTTAATTTTTTTTCTAAAGCGTAATCGTATAGTATATGAACGCCTTTAGTGGCGGCGGCCTGATATACATGTGAATTGCCACCAAGATATCCTGGAATAATTTTACGGATATCATCAGCATCAATCACAATAGGCTTGCTTTGAAACCCCTCTATAAGTCTTCTAGAAAATTCTGTTTTCCCAGCGCCAGGCGATCCTGCCATAAAAATAGATATAGGGGCTATGCCAAAAGTAGGATCTACATCTCCAGCAAATTGACGGACCAATAATCCTCTATTTAACTTTATGTGACTCTTCGCCAAACCACTTTCTTGATTTTCGTCTTCATTTTCCATTTATTTAGTAATCTAGAACTGTGCCTATTTATTTAGCAATTTTTTGGCTACAATTGTTAGATTCCAAAAAATACCCAATAATATGATATTGGTAAAATCTGTACTTCCCAAAAAATTATTTAATGTATCCCACATAGCTCTATATTTAAATTATTCTCTCGTGACCCGTAAAATTTCCTCAATGGTCGTTAATCCCTGGACGCACTTGAAGATGCCATCTTCAAGCATCGTCATCATGCCTTCGGATTTGGCTTGTTTTTCTATTTCGTCGCCCGTGGCGTTTTTCATTATCAGATTTTTTATCGTGCTTGTTACTTCCAGAACCTCGTGTATGCCGACACGGCTGGAATATCCGTCGGGGCACTCTCCTGAAACCTTCGGCTTGAAAAACGGGATGTCTTTCCAGTCCGCTTTAGGGGCAACTATTTTTTCTTTTTTTAAAAAACCGAGAACGCGCTCCAAATCCACTTCTTTTGAAAGCTCTTTAAATTCGGCATCCGACAGTTTGTATTCAATATTATCTTTGCAAAGTTTACGCACAAGCCTCTGGCCGATGATTACATTTACCGTGGAAACAATCAAAAACGGCTCAATGTGCATATCAAGCATTCTCGGAAGAGCTCCCGAGGCGGAATTAGTGTGCAGGGTTGAGAGCACCAAGTGGCCGGTCAAAGCCGCGTTGATGGCGAGTCCGGCAGTTTCTTCGTCGCGGATTTCTCCAATCATCATAATATCCGGGTCCTGCCGTACAAGGGTTCTCATGCCGTTGGCAAAAGAAAATCCGATGTCCGGACGCACCTGCGTCTGATTTACGCGGGGCATTCTATACTCAATAGGGTCTTCAATGGTTGAAATGTTAACTCCCGGAGTATTGAGCATGGAAAGAGCCGTGTAAAGCGTCGTTGTTTTTCCGGAACCGGTCGGCCCAGTCGCCAAAATCATTCCGACGGGTCTTTTTATATATTTATGCAGTTTTTCCAGATCTTCACCGTGAAAAGACAATTCTTCAAAAGTAAATCCTTTGGCGCTCTCCGGTAAAAGCCTCATTACTATCTTCTCGCCGTCAAAAACCGGAAGCACTGAAACACGGAAAGAAATTTTATATTCAGAAGTTTCTATCTTGAAACGCCCATCCTGCGGAAGCCTGTGCTCGTCGAGCTTAAGGTTTGAAAGCACTTTTATGCGGGCGACTATTCCCGGCGCAACCTGCGCCGGCAAAACCATGGCATCGTGCAGGATACCGTCTATGCGATAGCGGACCAATACTTCTTTTTCCATCGGTTCAATGTGTATATCTGAAGCGCGGCCCAAAATCGCGTGGCGGAGAAGCGTGTCAACAATCTTGATTATAGGCAGGTCTTCGGCTATTTTTTTCAGGTCTTCTTCGCTGATTTCCTTCCCTTCTTCCTGCGCGACGGATATCAGGGTTTTTTCCGTTTCATTTTTAATAATATCGCCGAACTCGGCCTCAAGGCTTTTTTGGTACTGCGACAAAACTTTTTTTATTGAAGCCGCATTGGTAAGCCTCGGCAATATTTTCAAGTCTGATTTTTTCTTTATGAATTCAATGGTTTCAAGATCTTCCGGATCAAGCATGGCTACTTCCAGCAGATTGCCGTTTTTTTTGAACGCGACAATATTATTTTTTTTGGCTATAGGCTCGGGAATTATCGCCAAAATCTTGGGATCAATCTTCTCGCCCTCAAGATTAACAAAGGGAATGCCCAAAATATAAGCTTTGACGCGCGCGATGTCCGCGTCGGACACCTTTTTTGCGGCGAGCAAAACATCGTCAATCTTTTTTCCGCTGGACCTTGCTTCTTTTTCCGCTTTTTCTATGTCGGCGGCGCTCACAAGCTCCGAATCCAGAAGGAAAGCCTTAAGTTGTTGCTGTTCTATCTTCACTTCATTAAAAAATTATTTTGAATGGCTTAAAACTCCTGCGATTTTTGCTATGACATCCTGTAAAGTATAGTTGGCTTTTACCAGATAAGTCGTCGCACCCGAGGTAAGCGCTCTCTCCACATCCGCTGACCCCTCCAGATTGGTCAGAACTATTATCGGAATATCTTTGGTGGCCGTGTCGCTTTTTAGCTCGGATAAAACTTCAAACCCGTTCTTTTTCGGCAATATAAGATCCAGCAAAATAAGGTCAGGCAATTCTTTTTTCGCCAGACTAAGGCCGGTCTCTCCGTCCAAAGCCCTGAAAACCTGGTATTTTTGCTGTTCAAGCGCCGCGCCCAATGATTTTTGCAAAGACTCTTCATCTTCCACAAACAGTATTTTTTTCATTTTATATTAATTATTATTTTTTTAACCGGTAATGTAAACCAAAATGTCGACCCTTTGCCGAGGAGAGAAGAAAATCCGATTTCCCCGCCGGACAATTTGATTATCGATTTTGCAATAAATAAGCCCACGCCGCTGCCTTCCGTCTGGTATCTGAGAGCGTTAATTGAACGGAAAAATTTATCAAACACCCTTGCTTTTTCAGAGTCCTGTATTCCGGCTCCCTGATCGGTTATTTTACAAATAATATAATCGCCGTTTTTTTTCTCCAGACTTATAACAACATTGCCCTTATAAGCGCTGTAACGAATGGCATTGTCTATCAGGTGTTCCATTACTCTCTTAATACGTTCTTCGTCCGCGTAAACCATCGGTATATCTTTTTGCATGGCCACAGTAACCTTTGCATTGTTCGCGGAAGAATATTTTTCGGATTCGGAGGCCACACGGCTGGCAAGAACGGCAATGGAAAAAAGCGAAGGGCGCAAAACCAAATCGCCGTCTTCTATTCGGTTTACTTCCAATAAATCGCTTACCGAACGTATCATTCGTTCGTTCTGGTCATAAACAGTCTCAAGATACGAACGCGATTCGTCGGAAACTACAAATTTAGCATCATCACCGGCAAGTATCATGTTTAGTTGCCACTTGATTGCCGAAAGAGGACTACGCAACTGGTGCGACATAATGCTGATAAATTCCGATTTGGACAAAGAAGAAATTGCGACTCTCTCAAACGCCGAAATTATCATATGTCCGACAACAAAAAGGACAACCGTTAAGATAAGCACTGAAAGAGCCGCCAGCTCCGGCTCCTGATACCGGCTCGCAACCACATAAGCCGAAAGCACCGCTACTATTATTACGACTCCCATTACCAAAAACAAAAATTGCGGGCACTGCCAGAGGCTTACCCGGTATTTGCCGCAGACCTTATTCAAATTTAGGCCTTCAGACCATCTGGCTTCCATATTTATATAGTATACTTTAAATAAAAAAATCCGTGAAATACGGATTTTGATGCTAATTAATCGATATGGTGCACTAATCCGGAATCAAGCAAACTCCGGGCATGATTCCACCCTCCCCTGATAACCAGACGAAACAGGTCTTCTTTTGTTTTCTGGGGCGCGTTTTCAAAAAAATCGAACAAAACATTTATGGGTATATGGCCGGTTTTTTCTTTGTCCTTATACCCATGGATATCGTTGTTATTCACAAAACAGACAAATTGATAGGTTCTCATCCCCTCGTCCCAACAAAGATCAATATCAATTTGCGGCCTTTGCTGGCTGCCTGCAAACAGCAATGAATGCGCTTCTTTTTGGTTTAAACCGTATTTTTTAAGAACCTTGATGTTCGCGGACCTTAGCCACTCCTTAAAAGCTGCCGCCGCGGATAATTCGCATTCATAAGAACCCGTCCTCGCCTTTTCACACAATCTGTGAAAATTATCAGCTTCTTCATCGCTGATACTTTGAAGGTCGAGAGCGCTTCCGATTGGCTTATTTCGAAATAATAATTGGTTCGCCGCGGCATCCTGCAACATATCTGTTTTGCCGGCTGACAGAAAATGGGTTGGTTTTTTCTTCAGGCAACCAATCAGATTTTTAGCAATAATACCGGCCCAAACGCACATTACGGCCTCTCTCCACCATAGAAGCGAGTAGTACAGGTCCAAAACTGCATTGCTCCATATTTCTTCCTCTCTGCCGAATAGATCAAAAGACTTAAAGCTGTCCCTTGAAAACAAAATTTTCTTTTCTCTTTCTCCGCAAACTATTCCGGATTTTTCCGGATCAGCGTAGCGCAGATAGTCCCAATCTTCGAGCACCTCTGGCAAATCCGCCAGCGCCCACGCCGACTCCATATCCGAAGGTTTTCTGAATTTATCAAGCGGAATATTCCGCACTTCTTCTTTGGCTTTTTCAAATTTTAATTTAAATTCGGCTATTGTTTCCGAAAAACTTTGGTTTAAAAAATGCGAGGCTCTTTTGTTTATTTCTTTCTCGTCGCCGCGCCTTTCCGCAAAACCCAAAGCCCTTACCAGCCGCGCGTAATCCGCATTATTTTTTGCCATATATTTATCCGCCTTTCAAATAAACTCTGCGGGCAATATAGCACTATAAAATTAAAAATCAAGCTGATCTTGACATCGCCAACGCTTTGCGCTAGGCTTAGCTTACGGTCCATTCTTAAGATGGGCTTTTATATTAGAAGTAGTTGGTGTCCCTCACCAGAAACTGGTTCGGGATGCTCAATTTTATTAACTCACTAACGTTCGTATAAAATTGGCATATGTTAGATTTAAAAAACTTAAACTCCGCTTTAGACCAATTGGCCCAGGATAAGGGCATTTCCAAGGAGAAAATTGTAGAGACCATCGAAATGGCTCTGGCCGCGGCGTACAAAAAGGATTACGGCAAAAAAACACAGGTTGTAAGGTCAAAATTTGATACTACCACCGGGGAGGCCTCTTTTTGGCAGGTCAAAACCGTGGTTGACGCATCAATGATAAAGTCCGAAGAAGAGATTGCGGCCGAGGAAGCCGCGCGGGAAGCGGCGGGGGCGGGCGCCTTTGTTCCCGAATATAA
>MFHL01000010.1:35221-41514 GCA_001778595.1 Candidatus Giovannonibacteria bacterium RIFCSPHIGHO2_02_FULL_44_11 | reverse complement strand
GGGCGAGGAGGGAGAGATAAAAAAAGTCCGCTTCAACGAGGACCGCCACATAATGATTGGCGAGGCTAAAAAAATAAAAAAAGGAATAAAGCCCGGAGACGAGCTTACTTTCCCGCTGGAAACAAAAGAGGACTACGGAAGAATCGCCGCGCAAACCGCCAAGCAGGTTATTTTACAAAGAATACGCGAAGCGGAGCGCGATTCCATTTATGACGAATTTTCCGGCCGTGAAGGCGAAATAGTCAGCGGTATCGTCCAAAGAATAGAAGGGCGGTTCGTATTTTTGGATCTGGTCCGTTCAATCGGCCTTCTGCCACCCGACGAACAAGTCCGCGGAGAAAGATACCGCGTGGGCGAGCGCATCAAAACATTGCTTCTTAAAGTAGACAAAAGTCAGAGAGGCCCTTCAATATATCTCTCACGCTCCCATCCAAAATTTGTCGCGAAATTATTTGAAATAGAAGTTCCCGAAATAGCTTCGGGCGTGGTTGAGATAAAAAATATCGCCCGCGAAGCCGGCTCAAGGACAAAAATTGCCGTTGCATCCAACGAAGAGCACATTGATCCCGTCGGCTCGTGCGTCGGACAAAAAGGAGTAAGGGTCAGCACGGTCATCGCGGAACTCGGAGGAGAAAAAATAGATATAATTCCTTACAATGACAATTCTGAAAAATATATCTCCGCTTCCCTTTCCCCCGCAAAAATACTGGAAGTAGATATTGACGAAGAAAGAAAACACGCCAAAGTTACCGTGGCCGAAGACCAGCTTTCGCTTGCCATCGGCAAAGGCGGGCAGAATGTTCGTTTAGCCGCAAAACTTACGGGCTACAAAATAGACATCCGCTCAAAAACCGGCGAAACGGTTGTTGAAACCACAGAAGACGGCGAAGTTTCAGGCGAAGGGATAGCGGAGGAGTAATTACTTAGGTTCCCGACACCTAAGTTACTGGACAAAAATTTTTCTATGCGCTAGAATTTTTCGCAGAAGGAGATTGCCTGGAATGAGTTTTATATTGGCTAGTGTTGCCGTAATTCTGTTGATTACCGGTGTTTCGCGGGCATCGAGTATTGGAGAGCAAGCAATATTCATTTGGCTATCAGGAATTTTAGCATGTATTTGCATTGCTGCCGCCGTTTATATAGAGAATTTAAAAAAACAAAATAAAAAACCGGAAACGGAAGAAGACACCGAGGCGCCTTAAAAACGCCTTTTCTTTTTCGTGAAATCTGTTATTATTCCTACTAATTACTAATAATTAAAATGACAGCATGACTATAGAAAATTTCGCGCTCTGGACGGGCATTATTTCAATAATTTTCGCGCTCTGGCTGCGGAACTCCGTCAAAAAACATTCGGAGGGGAATGAAAAAATGAAAGAGATAGCAGAAGCCATCCGCGAGGGCTCAAAGGCTTTTTTAAAAAGGCAATTTAAAACCGTGCTGATTGTAGGCGTCATCATCGCGGGAATAATTTATGTTTATCTGGGCAAAGGCATCGCAGGCGGATTTATTTTGGGAGCCCTCGCCTCTTCGCTCGCCGCTTATCTGGGAATGCAGACCGCCGTCATGGCCAACGTGCGTGTTACCGAAGCCGCGAAAAAAGGATTGAAAGAAGCTTTCGCGCTCGCATTCCGCGGAGGAGCAGTGACGGGATTTTTGGTTGTCGGACTGGGGCTTCTGGTTGTCGTAGGCTTTTGGAACTGGACTCACGATTTAACCGCGCTCATCGGAGTGGGATTCGGCGGTTCATTAATATCCGTATTTTCGCGCTTGGGCGGAGGAATATTTACCAAAGCCGCGGATGTGGGAGCGGACCTTGTCGGCAAAACCGAAGCCGGCATTCCTGAGGATGACCCAAGGAATCCCGCGGTCATAGCGGACAATGTCGGGGACAATGTCGGGGACTGCGCGGGAATGGCCGCTGATCTTTTTGAAACATACACGGTAACTCTTATCGCGGGAATGCTTTTGGGCGGAAGCCTGCTTGCGGATTCAACAGCGATTCTTTTGCCCATTCTTTTGGGCGCGGTCGCAATATGGGCCTCAATAATCGGATTTTATTTTGTAAAAATTTCCAAAGAGTCACAAATTATGTGGGGCTTGTATAAAGGACTCATTGCTTCGGGAGCTTTGTCCGCGCTCGGATTTTACTGGGTAATAGAAAAAAAATCTTATTTTATGGCTTCCCTTGTGGGGCTCGCAGTTGTACTCGGCATCGTACTTATCACGGAATATTATACTTCAAAAAAATTCAGGCCGGTTAAATCAATAGCAAAAAGCTCCGAGTCCGGACACGGAACCAACGTTATCATGGGGCTTGCGATGTCTTTGGAATCTACGGCTCTTCCTTCTCTTGTTATCGCATTCGGCGCGTACATCGCTTTTCAATTTGCAGGGCTTTACGGAGTTGCCTTAGCCGCGACGGCAATGCTTTCAATGGCAGGAATAATAGTTGCGATAGATTCTTTCGGACCGATAACCGACAACGCGGGAGGTATTGCAGAAATGGCGGGGCTTCCGAAAAGCGTCCGCGCGGTAACTGATCCGCTGGACGCCGTAGGCAACACAACCAAAGCTGTTACAAAAGGATACGCAATCGCATCCGCGGGGTTGGCCGCGATGGTACTTTTCGCCGCCTACACCACGGACCTTAAAGCAAAAGGTCTGGGTGCGCTTTTTGATCTTTCGGACCCGCTGGTCATTACCGGACTTTTCATCGGCGGAATGCTCCCGTATATTTTTGCGTCGCTCGCAATGAAAGCGGTCGGCAACAGCGCGGGCGGAGTTGTCTTGGAAGTAAGAAGACAATTTAGGGAAATCAAAGGAATAATGGAAGGGACAGCAAAGCCCGATTACGCCGCCTGCGTGGACATTGTAACCAAAGCGGCGCTCCGCGAAATGATTTTGCCGGCTTTGCTTCCGATTTTAGTTACGCTTGCCGTAGGACTTTTCCTTGGACCGCAGGCGCTCGGCGGACTTCTTATCGGAACAATTCTTACGGGATTTTTCGTCGCAATATCAATGACTTCGGGAGGAGCCGCGTGGGACAACGCCAAAAAATTCATTGAAGAAGGAAATTACGGAGGAAAAGGTTCAGACGCGCACAAAGCCGCGGTTACAGGAGACACGGTCGGCGACCCTTACAAAGACACCGCCGGCCCCGCCATCAATCCGATGATAAAAGTAGTGAATATTGTCGCGCTTTTACTGATACCGTTTCTCTAAAAAATAGAAATTTATAAACCCCTCCTCACATCCCCTTCGTAAGGGGAGTAAATCCCTGCGGAAATCATTTCTGATTTTTAAAATTGGATATCACCCTAAGGACTCTAGATAAATTATTCTTTATATCATTGTTAGAAAAGCGCAAAACGCAAATTCCAAGAGATTCTATGGCTTTCTGTCTTCCCTCGTCGTATTTTTTTGTATCATCGGCCAAATGATAATCTCCATCTAATTCAATCGCTAAATTTAATTCCGGAGAATAGAAATCAACAATATATTTATCAATACTATACTGCCTTCTGAATTTATAGCCTTTTATGTTTTTCCCTTTAATTTGAGACCACAATATTACCTCCGCTTCCGGCATATTGCGGCGCAACATTTTTCGTTTGGGAGTCTGTGGTTTTTTATTAAATATTTGTGTTATGCGTTAAAAATTACATCTCCTTATATATCTTGTAAAGCGGGCTCGACAAATATCCTCTCAATTTCCCCTCCTTACGAAGGAGGGGTTGGGGAGGTTTTTAACCCATTCTGATTGATTATGGAACGCAAAAAAGTCTTATTTATAAGGCTTTTTTGTACTTGACATCTTCGTATATTTATGATAAAATAGCAACCAGAGAGGAGGTTGGATGCCCTTCCCCTAGTTACATAATCGCTAAGCGGTTAACAAACTCCGCTTAGCGAAAACACACGAGCTGATGCCTTCTCTGAAAAGAGAAGGGTCGCCAAAATTAAGGCTACGACAAATGGCCTTACGGAAGAGAATAAAGGGACGGACCACACTACCCCATGTGAGTAAGTGGCCTAAAGTCATCCCTCTTTCCAAGCCCCGTAAAATCACACGGCGGAATCCTATAACAGGACTGCCAGGAGTGCCAAAACGGGGCCTCTTCTGAGAACCCGAAGCGATTCCGGTTTTGAGAAGAGGCAAAGGAAAGTTCTTTAAAGCGGACGGAAAATAAATCCAAAAAGAAAAGGAGAGATCAATGAAATTCGCATATCGGATCGTCTTAGGCAATAGCGCATTGGCGGACATTTCCACAGATCGGGAATTGCGACAAGGCGAAAAACTGAAAGTAACAAGCGGGACTCTAAAAAGATCTTACAAGATCGAAAGTGTTTCGCACGGATTAATTAACCCCGACCACCCAGGTTACCAGGTTTTTACAACGAGCATAACGCTGCTGAATGTTTCAAAAATTTCTTAGCTAAAAGGCGGAAAGGAAACATGATAATAAGAAAAATCGAGGCTGCACGAGGCAAAGAATCAATTTGCCTTGAAATAAAACCGCTTGATCAAATTGCTTTAAGACACACCGCCCTCTGCAGGCAACACGAAGGCATAGCCATCGCCAATCTTCTTTTTGAAACTTTGCCGCGAAGCACTTTGCTAGCGCTAAAGCAGAGGTTGGCTGAATTGCATGGAGGCCCGCACTCTCTACGTCCTACGCAATATAAACGACGGTAATTAATCCATCTCGCCCACCGGCTCGTCCCGTCCCGATGAAAAATCATCGCGGACGCGGACGAGCTTCCATCAAAGTTCTTATCTTCTCTAATTCGCGCGAATAGGAGAATAAGGATTTTGATGGGAGTAGATGAAAATCGAAACCAAAAAGAAGTTCTTTTGAAAAATCGTGACTGTAAAAACAGAAAAGGAGAAAAAAAGATGAAATTTTGGTTATTGGCGTTTGCCGTTCTAGTTGTAAGTTTTCTGCTGCTGTTGGAGTTTTTCCCAAACACACTGGTCTCGATGTCCTAGATAAAAAGAATAAAAGGAGAGTTTATGAAAAGAAATCGTGATTTGATTCAGGTTTTTGCAGGCGACGTTGTGTTAGTTGAAAACCTGCCGGGTATTGGCCGCAACCTCAAGTTGGAAGCGTTTGTAACCAAAGTTACAACTCGCTACGGCGGACACGGCAGAATACAAACCGCTCCGCTCATTAATGCAATATTTACCGGCGACGAAAAAGAAACCCATTTCGACAACAGCTACATCACCAAAGTCATTTCCCGCGCACAAAGATTGCCCGGACCGCCCGAGAACGTTGTGAAAAAAGTGGTGCCGGAGGATTCCGGCAGAGGTATCAGGAGCAAACATAGCGGAATCTGGTGCGGTCCTCTGCAAACGCTTGCGGAACACGTTCTCGCCGGCTTGGAATTCCACATTCCGCATTTTGTGCACGGCGACAAACTGCATGATCTTTACCAAAAGCAACGCGCAGGGCTCGTAAAAAAGAGACATGGCGTTTACTGGGTAAGGAAAAAAGTGTTCGCAAAGTGGGTCCGCGCTAACGCGACAAAAATCCTGTGGACTACACGCGAACTGAATGTGAATGAAACCGAGCGCAATGAAGATTACGCACGAGTGTACTGGGCGGACGTTAAAAGAGAAACGGACGAAGAATTTGACAGGCTCGCCGAAATAGACCAAGACCATTCGTAAGGGAAGGTGGGGAAAATGGATTTTAATACTGATAAAAGATACGAATGCGGAGGAATCGGATCCGCCGTAGCCGGGTTCATCGTCCTTGTGTTGTGGTTTTTGATTTTGGCGGTCCGCCAAGTCGCCGTCGTCTTCACCGGCAAAGACATGCTTAACTGGAAAGACGAAGACTTTACAGAAAGCGCGCCGTCGAGCGAAGAGATTTTTGAAATCGCACGAAGAATCTGTCCAAAGTGCGGAGTACACGCAACCGATGAAGCCGAAGAGATTGGCTACCACACCGGCTTCAACGAAAAGGTTTTTGAGTGCGGCCGATGCGGAACAGTTTTTCTGGGAACAATGCTCGGCGGCATTCTCCAAAACAAAAACGACATTGTCCAAATTCAATAAAAACAGCCCAGTATCCGTCATCAGCCAACTGGCCGAGACGGAACGGGGCTTTTTTAATTTATTCAAAAAAGATCTCTCTTTTTATCAAAGCGGCTATTTTGCTTATGTCGCCGCCCATGGGACGGTCCTTATCTAAAAATGCGACGGCGCCGCGTATTTTTTGATAAATTATGCGGGTGTTCGGGGACATTTTTGAAGGGTCTTTCCCGCTTCTAATATCAACGCC
>MFHL01000010.1:27377-35188 GCA_001778595.1 Candidatus Giovannonibacteria bacterium RIFCSPHIGHO2_02_FULL_44_11 | reverse complement strand
GCATATCCTGCCGAAAATATCGGCCAGGCAGATGCCTACGCCCTTAAACCCGCTGTTAAACCCCGGCTCTTCTCCTGCAAGACTCGCGCCCAAACCGCGGTTGTACTTTTCGTTCAAAATGCGCTCTTTTAAGGAGTTGAGCTCATCCGCGACGTCAAACATGGCAAGACGCAAAAAATCCATTGCCCGCGCAATATAAAATCCCGAAAAATTACCGGTGTGGTGCACCTTTCTTTCTTTTAAATTGACTATCGGATTGTCGTTTGCCGAATTGGCTTCGTTCGTAATCCAGTCCTCCACCATATCCAAAGTTTCAAGCACCGGGCCGAAAAGCTGGGGAGAGCATCTGATGCAATAAGGGTCCTGAAGCTCAATCGTAGACTCAACCACCGACGACGCGCCTTCCGCCTGCGTTTTAACTTCGCTTCTCAATTCTTCAATATTTTTTGTAAGAGCGCTCTTTGACAGCAATAAGCGCAGGCTTGAAGCGGCTTCTTTTTGTCCTTCGTGGTTTTTCATTTCGTGGACAAATTTGTCAAAAGGGTCGGTCATGCCGCCCAAAGCTTCCGTCACCATCGCGGTCGCCGCCAGCGCAAGAGCCAGTATATTAAATGCGTCATAAAGCGCCAGAGCCGCCATCCCCGTCATCGCGGAAGTGCCGTTTACCAGCGAAAGCCCTTCTTTTTCCCGAAGCCAAAGCTCATCCAAGCCAAGCTTTTTATAGAGCTTATTCGTATCGTAAATTTTGCCCTGATACATCACCTTGCCCTTGCCTTCAATTGCCGCGGCGATGGATGAAAGCGGGACCAAGTCTCCGGAGGCGCCCACTGAGCCGTTCTTGCGCATCACAGGCGTAATGCCGTTATTCAAAAAATAAATAATCCGCTCTATCTTATCCAATCCAATCGCCGAGCATCCTTCTTTTACCAGCGAGTTCGCCCGCAAAAGCATCGCAGCGCGCACAACATCATCCGGCAGCCTGTCTCCCACGCCGCAGGACAGCGAATCTATAAGGCGTTCCTGAAAAGCAACCCTTTTTTCTTCGGGGATAATCTTCCCCACGTTCGCTCCGACGCCCATTTTGTCTCCGTAAGCATACACTCCGCTTTCCAGATAAAATTTGCGGCCTTCGCTTATTTTATTTAAAAATTGTTCATCATCCGACAAACTTACTTTCATATGTCCGCGCGACACCACAATTATATCGTCAATCAACAAACTATTGCCATCAAGCACGATCTGGTTTCTCATATCTTGTCAATTAATCTGTTTTTAATATACTTGGGGTAGCGCAAATTGCAAGTTCATTAAAAAGGAAGGGTCAGATGGAAAAAATCCTCACCGCCTATGAAATGTTCGGAAGAAGCGCCCGTTTTTACAAAGACATGCCGGCAATAATTTTTGAAAGCACGCCTACGAACGGCGGTTTTCCGGTTGTTTCAAAAAACTGGACCTACCGCGATCTCCTGAGACATATAAATATATTTGCCCACGCTTTAGCATCTTCAGGGGTAATGCACGGCGACAAGGTTTGTCTTTCGCTTCCCAACTCCCCAAATTTGATAGCCGCGTATTTCGCGCTTTCAAAGCTCGGAGCCGTAAGCATCATGCTGAACCCCGCACTGCCGGAAGAACAAAAAAATAATATTGCGAAAGAAACCGGCTCGGTCATATTGATAGACGAGGACACGGCAAAAAACATGTGCACAGGCAAGCTGTCCGCAAGAACCGATTTTCCGCCCGATAACAATCCGCTGTGTCCGGAAGATGCTTCGGCCGTACTCTTTTCGTCGGGAACCACAGGCGAACAAAAGGGCGTGGAACTGACCGTAAAAAATATTTTTCATAACGTAAAATATACTTCGGTGCTCACAGGAATGACGCCCGCAGACAAGATTATCTGTTTTATTCCGCTCACGCATTGTTTCGGATTGAATTTCGTCATGACCGCGTGCTTTTATACGGGAGCAACTCTGGTGCTTCATGAAAAATTTGACCCGAATCAGGTACTGAATTCGCTGGCGGAAAACCAGGTCAGTATGTTCTTCTCCTCTCCTCCCGCCTATAATCTTTTTTTGGAGAAAGAGACTGATCCGTTTTATTTTTCATCCGTCAGATATTTTTTCTACGCCGCGGCCCCGCTTTCCGTAGAGGCGGCGCTTAAATGGAAAGAGCACTATGGAAAAATAATCTATACCGGCTGGGGACTTACGGAAACAACCCCCTGCGCGACGTCCAACCATCCTTCCATTCACAGACTTGGAAGCATCGGAAAGGCAATTCCGGGAGTGGAAGTTAAAGTTCTTGACGAAAACGGCAAGCGCCTGAAAATGCCGGTCAGCTGGTATAAATCCGACCTGAGATTTTATCAAGGAGAGATATGCGTACGCGGGGCAAATGTAATGAAAGGTTATTTGAACAATCCCGCTGAAACTGCGAAAGCCATTGATAATGACGGGTGGTTTCATACCGGCGATATCGGCTACGAAGACCCCGACGGATATTTTTTTCTTACCGACAGATCAAAAGACATGATAAATAACGGCGGAGAAAAAGTCTGGCCGGCGGAAGTTGAAAAAAAGATAATGAGGCATCCGGCCGTTCTGGAAGCCGCCGTGATCGGAATTCCGCACAAAATTATGGGCGAAGTTCCCAAAGCATTCATCGTGCTGAAAGAAGAAGTCTCCGCAACCGCGCAAGAGTTACAGGAATTTCTGAAGCCTTTGCTCACAAAAAATCAGTTTCCGCGCGAGATAGAATTTTTGGAAAAACTCCCGCGCAATCCGTCCGGAAAGGTCCTAAAAAAAGAATTGAGAAAAAAATAACACTATGTTAGCATGCGCGCAGAAAGGACGTTAAAAAATGCCGGACGCAAAAAAAGAAAACGGCCCTCAAAAAAAACGGGCTCTTCTGAATTACCGGGAAAACGGACAAATAGCCGTTATAACAATTGATAATTTCAAACCGGTTGTTTTAACAAAGGGACTGCAGCAAATAAACACGCTGGACGCCGGGCTTTTTCTTGAAATTGACGCGGGACTTGATGAGATTGACCGGAACAAAGAAACTAAGCTGGTTGTTTTCACGGGAATTAATCCGCCGAATTTTTATCCTGTTTTTTGCGACGGAGTAGACCTTACTTTTCTGGCAAAGCTCCGGTTTTTGGATTTCGGAGAAGACATGAAAAGTGAAGTTAAAAACCACAGAACCGGCATCAGAGTACTGAACCGCATGTCTAAAATGAGCCAATATTTTGTCGCCCTCATAAACGGACACTGCATCGGCGGAGGGCTTGAGTTGGCTTTGGGGTGCGACTGCTTAATAGCACTGCCCCAAATGCTAATAGGCTTTCCCGAATGCAAATACGGTCTGCTGCCCGGCTGGGACGGACTCCAGAATTTAGCCTATAAAATCGGGAGGGCCGAAGCACTGGCATTTTATTTTGAAGGATTTTTTGAGTCTTCAGGCAAGCACATTTTCAGAAACGGCATAGTCAATACGGAAAAAGCGCTGGCGATAGGAATGATAGACGAGATTGCGTCTTCTTTGAAAGAAGCTGACCGCAGAATCAATGAAATTTTAAACGAACTTGTAAACGGCAAACTGCATCGCAAACCAAAGCCGGAACTTCCGGCTTACAAAATGATGCCGTAGGCAAAAAAATAAAGGATACTTCAGGTATCCTTTTTTTGTTTGATGTTTTTGCGTTAAGCAAAATCCTTCGGCCGGCTCAGGCCAAAAATCCGCCATCGACGCGGATAATTTCTCCGGTCAAAAACTGCGGGGCTTTAGTTGCGAGCCAAAAAATAACTTCCGCAATCTCTTCCGGCTTTCCCAAACGGCCGAACGGAGTTGCCTGTTTGTATCCCTCCACCATTTTTCCGGAAAGCTGTTTCGCCATATCCGTATCAATGACTCCGGGAGCAACGGCATTAACGGTAATGTCGTGCGGCGGGCCATTTTTATTGAAAGGGGCTTCGATTGCGAGCGATCTGGTCAGGCGCTCAACACCTGCTTTGGAAGCGGAATAGATCATATTGCCCGGTTCTTTCATCGATGCGGAGATAGAAGAAACATTGATGATCCTGCCGTAGCCATTCGCCTGCATAAACGGTAATACGGCTTGGCACAACTTTGCGGTACCCCAGAAATTCACTTCCATGATTATCTTTGCCGCATCCAGGTCCGTTTTTACGAGCGGAGCCATACTATGCGGCGCGATGCCGGCGACATTTATAAGAACATCAATTTTTCCGCGCGCATCTACCAAGCATTCCAGCCACTTGCCCGCGTTTAAATCGGTCAAATCAAAACAATAGTTTGTAAGTCTTTCGGGCGTTGTGGGTATTTTTGGAAACGATGCAATAAATTCATTTAAACTTTCGCGTCTACTCGGATGGTCAATCAATAAAATGTTTTTAAAATTTTTATCGGCAACCAAACGCCTGACGACAGACTGTCCTATTCCCCCCGCGGCGCCTGTAACCAGAGCCGTTTTCTTGGCCATATTATTCTCCTCTCAAGGTTATTTTGTCTATTGGAGTTTTAGCTTATTTGCGCTAGCTTGTAAAGAGATTTTGAGAATTAGGAATATTTTTATGGCGAAAGCACGAAAAAACGGCTCGTTCATTATAGCGGCGAAACGCCTGCCTATAGGCAAACGAAGAGGAATGTTCAAAAGTTTTAGCGCGGAAAATCTTGCCTCTGTATTAATAAGAAACATTATCAGAATAGATCACGGCTATATTGATGACACGATTATCGGGCACTATGGCGGAGCTTTTGAAACTCCGACCGGTGTTCTCCGCCTTAAGCAAAACCCCGCAAAACAGGCGGTAACCGAAGCGGGCTTCGGATCTCTTAGCGCATTCACACTCAACAAAGTTTGCAGTTCTGGACTCCGTTCAGTAATGCTCGCGGATTCAATGATACGCGCCGGGCATGCCAGGTGCGTGCTTGCGGGCGGAATGGAGAGCCTCTCCGGATTTTCAAAAGAAAATATTTTAGCACTTCTGCGGGACCCTTTTAACGGCTATATGACATATGAAGCCGGCGAATGGTGCGCGAAAAGATTCGGCATCGGGCGGGAAGAACAGGATGATTGGGCGATAAAAAGCTACAAAAGAGCGCGCTTCGCCGTGAACAACAATTTTTTTGAGGAAGAGATATTGGACTTCAACGGAATGGATAAAGATGAGGAACCTCTCATCGGACCGGACGAAAAATATATCCTTTCCGATAAAACTTTTGTTGACGGAGGAACTATCACCGCGAGCAATGCCTCAAAAAATGCCGATGGAGCCGCGATGTGTCTGGTGGCAAATGAAACTATCGCGAAAATGCCCGGGCTTCAGCCTCTCGGACGCATTTTGGGACATGCTTCCTACGCCCATCGTGGAGATACCAAAAGTTTTACCATCGCTCCGCCGTTTGCGATGCGCCTTGCGGCTCAAGACGCCGGTTTAAAAATTGACGACATTGATTTTATTGAAATAAACGCCGCGTTTGCTTCCGTGGCTCTATACGCAATCCACAAACTAAAACTTGATTGCTTAAGAGTTAATTTTCACGGAGATGCAATTTCATTCGGGCATCCCATTGGCGCGACGGGCACAATATTGCTTGTAAAAACGCTTTATTTACTAAAAAACTCGGGTGGCCGATATGGCATTGTCTGTCTCTGCAACGCCGGAGGAGAAGCAACGGCAATGGTCGTGGAAAATATCAAATATCTGTAAAATCATAAAAAAGCAAAACATAACGCCCTTGGTCTTGGTCCCGCAAATGCGGAGGTTGGCCAGGGCCTTTTTTTATGTTATTTTTTTTACTAGAACAGTTTTGAAATTATGGAAAAATATTCGCACCCTGCCTGTAAGCAGGCAGGTCCAGCGGAACTTCTTGTAAATTCGTTCCAAAATCCGGAGTGGAGGAATCGCAATTGTTTGGTTGATGCCGACACCTGCCGCGCCTTCAGTTATGCGCAGACGGAAGAGGAAACCGCTCTCGCGGCCGGACTGCTTCGCTCATTTTATATTGAGCCGGGCGATACAGTAAGCCTGCTTTTGGAAAATGGCCTTCATTTTTTTATGCCGTGGCTTGGAGCAATGCGCATCGGCGCAAAAGTCCACCCGGTCAATTGCCTCTACACTCCGGAGCAGGTGCTCTACGCGCTGGAACTTTGCGAAACAAAACTTTTAGTCACGCAAGAGCGCTACGTTTGGGATGAAGAAAATGATAAGCCGTCGCGGCTATTGGAGCTTTTATTAAAGCAGTTTCCTGAATTACGAATTGTGGTCATGCACGACGCCGAAAGATTTGAAAGTGAAAAACCACGCATGGGACAGGGCTATCCCGGAACTTACAGCTGGAATATTCTGAAAAAATTCGTGCAGCCGTATTATCATGTGGTTCACCGCTCATTAAACGATCCTTTCCAGCTTATCTGCACTTCCGGAACAACCGGAAAACCGAAAGCTGTCGTACAGCATAACGGAATGTTTGAACCAAACGTAAGAGACATCATAAAAACTTACGGCCTTACGGAGAATGACCGAGGCCTGCTGATAAACAAACTTTTTCACGTTAACGCACAGGTTACGAATTTTTATTCGATGACGCTATTGGGCGGAACAACCGTGCTTGCTTCTCCAGACCCAAAAAAGTTTTTGAAAACTCTGGGAGATTGGAATATTACTTATTCCAGCGTCATACCTCCCTTCCTTAAATACACGCTGTCCCATTCCATTCCTCTTCCGGAGCACCGGAAAAATATGCGCTTCCTGATAGTCGGCGCAGATATACTTTCTCCGGAACTTCACAAAAGATTCACGGAACTTACGGGCATCCAAATCCGCCCGGGTTACGGCCTCACCGAATCATTTTGCTGGTGCACGGGTACGGACATTAATGACCCGACCTATTGGGGCTCCATCGGAACAGCATTACCCCACGATGAAATAAAAATCGTGGACCCCGAAAACAACTGGGAAGAAGTAAAAGACGGTGAATGGGGCAGGCTAATCGTCAGCGGAGACAATATTTTCAGGAAATATTTCAAAAATCCCGAAGCGACAAAAAAGGCTTTTGCCCCATCCGAACGCTGGGGAGGAAAGTGGTTTGACACAGGAGACACTTGCCGGAAGCCATTTAAAGCAAAAAATATTTTTTATTTCGGCTGGCGCGCATCTGCAGATTCGTGGAAAGTGCGCGGGGAATTCATAGAAGGGCCTTCCATTGATGAATATATAAAAACATTTCCCGCCATAGATGACGCAATGGCTGTACCGGTCACGATTCAGGACGAGACTGAAACATTTTTATGCGTTGTTTTAAAACCGAACGTCATAATGAATAAATCTGAACAAGATAAAACGGCACAGGATATCATAAATTTTTCCGAGAAAGGACGCAAAAACGGAAAGCTGGGAAAGCATTGTAAGATTAAAGGGCTGAATTTTTTTGATAAGATAGAGCTCGGAGACACCGGAAAAAAGAGCCGGAAGAAAATGGCTGAGCTCGCGCAAGAAGTGATTGATAAAACCCATAACCCTACCCTTCCACCTTCTTAAGATGGAAGGGTTATTTTTTTAAAATTCCTCTCCTCACGAAGGAGAGGGTTGGGTGAGGTTTATTTGACACCTGCGTTTTTATTTGTTATTTTTCTTAAAGAAAGTTTAGGAGGTGCCAGTGAATGGTCTTGATAAGAAAATCTTAAAACTTAGAACAGAATTTAAGGGGTGGTATGCGGCAAGCGCTCATCATTTAAATCTGAATGAACTCTCCCAAGGCAAGGCAAACGCTTCGCTTTTTAT
>MFHL01000010.1:11050-27337 GCA_001778595.1 Candidatus Giovannonibacteria bacterium RIFCSPHIGHO2_02_FULL_44_11 | reverse complement strand
AACGGACTTATGATTGCAACTATGGCATCTATGGTCGGAGTGTATGCGGTAAGAACATTGATTGACGACGAATATCCTTTGTTAAAAACAATTCGGCCTCCGAAATTAATTGAACCTACGATTTTCGAGGAAAATAAATTATTGATAGAAACTTATGTAATCAACAACCGCCGGGCGCGAGCCGACACAATAATTGTGTTCGCCGTCATTAAAAGCGAAGCCGGCAGACTAAAAGCGAAATGCATATTTTATTATCGAATCCTCGCTAAAGATTTAATCGAACCGAAACTCAAATCGCTTGACCCCTCCTTGTACTTGTAAAGGAGGGGATTTTTTTGCTAGCTTTTGAATAGAATTGAAAACAAAAAGGAGCATGAATGATTACATTCGGCAAAGGTAATTTGAGGGTGCCGAAGCTCTCGCGCGACGTTTATATCGTAGCCGCAGGGATGACGGATTTCCGTAAATTTTATCCCGAAAAACAGACCGTTGAACTCTGCCTTGAAGCAATAAGAATGGCTGTTGTTGACGGCCTCGGCATGGAGCCGAAAAAATTTAAAGAGGAAGTGAATTTTGCCGAACATTCGCAATTTGCAGACCACTTCGGCGACCAATTGCTTGCCGCCGCCAAAAACCATGATTATTTAGGATTTGATCCTATAGGCAACTGCGAAGTAAAAACGGGCGGGGCAACCGGCGGTACCGCGGTTCTTGAAGCAATCAAAGATGTCGCATCCGGATACGCTTCCTGCGTTCCTGTCATCGGCTGGGAGAGAATGGACGAAGTTAACACCAGGCAAGGCATAGATTATATAGCATCCGCAGCCTGTAAAGATTTTGAATACCCGCTTGGAAACGGATATACGACATATTATGGATTGCCAATGCAAAGATATTTGCATGAAAACAAGCCGTTGCGGGAGACGCTTGCGAAGATTGCTCAAAAAAACCATCACTACGCGCGCTTCTCCCCATATTCGCAATCGCCCGGCGATTATACTATCGAGCAAATCTTGAAATCCAACGTCGTCTCCGATCCTCTGACATTTTTGGAATGCTGTGTAATGAGCACGGGAGCCGCTTCGGTTATCGTCGCCGACAAAGAGACCGCCTTTAGGCTCACGGATAAACCCGTACGCGTACTTGGAATGGGCGCCGGGTCGCACACATTGCGCACAGCAGACCGCATAAATATGCCTATACTGCTTTTGCCCAACGAAACACCGGAGATGTATAAAGATTGGATAAAAAAAGATTGGCCGGGCTTTATCAGTTTTCTAGCCGCACGCTTCGCCGCCTGGCAAGCGTATCATATGGCCGGCATTCACAACCCCATCCGCGAGCTGGATCTCCTGGAAACGCACGACGCATTCACGGTTTCAGACATCATAACCTACGAAGACATCGGCTTGCGCCCATACGGGCGCGGAGCTGAATTTATTGAATCCGGAGAAGCATATCTGGAAAGCGACCTGCCTCCGGAGCGCAAATTGCCGACAAATCTTTCTGGAGGCCTTATCGGCACAATGCATTCGGTCGGAGCCACGGGAATTTTCCAGGTTGCGGAAATTTTTTGGCAAATCCGCAATGAGTGGGAAAAATTCCACGCGGATGAAAAATACTGGAAGAAATACGGCAAAACAAAACCTGAAGATTTCAAAAGCCTTCAGGTGCCGGATGCGACACGCGGAATGGCCATCTCCCACGCGGGAACCGGCTCGCACGTAACCGCGTTAATTCTTGAAAGGGGTTGGTAAAATGAATAACAATAAGATACGCCAACATGTAATGATTCCATCCGATGGTGCCGTAAAACTCGCCAAAGAATGGTTTAAAAAAGAAATTCCCGCCGATTTGCTGGTAAGGTTCAATCCGCGGGAAATCGTCCATGCGCATTCATACGGAGGCCTTTCAAAATTTTTCAAAGGTCTTACCGAAGGAGCACTTTTAGGAACAAAATGCTGGAATTGCGGAGGGCCGGAAGGAAACATTTGGTTGCCCCCGAGAGTCCATTGCCCCACATGTTGGCGCGAGATGACCTGGATGACCATTGATCCGACAGGCGCGGAAATTTACAGCCACTCAACGACAAATTTACCCGGTGCCGGATTTAAGGGAACCGTTCCATGTCCCTTGATATCGCTCAAGATACCGAAAGTATGGACATGGCCGATGAGCTATCTTTCAAAATTCGCCGAAGACGAACCGTACATCGGAATGCCCGTAAAGCCGGTCTTCCGGAAAAAAATCCCGACCTACACAATTCTTGATCTCGCCTGGGTACCGATAGACTAACTTAGACGTCCGACGTCTAAGCGACTAACCCGCCTCACTGCAGACGGGTTTTCATTTTGCCTAAATTGGAATGTGGAGAAAAGCGTTTTGCGCCTGTATGCTATTGCAATCGTTAATAAATGTTGGTAATCTGCATTTAGATTAAATTTGTTTGAGGTAGAGATGAAAAAAATAGGCTTGACGGCTCTTCTTCTGTCGTTTTTTGTCGGTTCTGTCGGTGCGTGGCAAGCCGAAGCCAAAGAGAAAGATGATTATCTGTTTCTCGTTACCATTACAAGGTCAACGGGCGAACAAGAATTTATCTATACTGATCTGTATGTGCTCTCGGGAACTTCTACCGCAACAAATGTAACGGTAGGCACCAAAAGCTCCGGCTCGGGAGTGGATGTTTGCGATAGCCATATGATAATTGCTGTGAAGGGAACCGACGGCTTGTT
Organism: Candidatus Giovannonibacteria bacterium RIFCSPHIGHO2_02_FULL_44_11; assembly: GCA_001778595.1. GTDB lineage: Bacteria > Patescibacteriota > Minisyncoccia > UBA11713 > 2-01-FULL-45-33 > 2-01-FULL-45-33. The sequence goes on along the minus strand of MFHL01000010.1, from coordinate 24,605 downwards.
TGTAAACGGGAAGGGGATAGAGTCACTGGATAATATTCATAGGTTTTGGAATATTGCTTGGAATGATAAGCTCACTATTCTTAGCCAGAAGTATGGCATATTATTCTCGGTAGAGATGCAAAGATGCCCGTTTCCATTGATTAGGATGGTTCCAGTTAAAGAATAAATTTCAGATCAATTTTCCTGAAAAAATAGCTTGAACCCGCCTCGTAAAAGGCGGTTTTTTGTTTGACAACAAAATTGATAGTGATAACGTGTTTTAAGATGACGGCTCGGTAATATGAGCTCAAAAGAAAAGTCTTTCCAGGATTATTTTCCAGGAAATTCCTGTTATGGCTGCGGGCCCGCAAATAAATACGGCATGCATGTGACGAAAAGCGACTGGGTAACATCCGAACACAGAGAAACGATGTGTAATTGGAAAATAAAGAAAAAATATAGCTCCGCCGTAGCCGGACTCCATGGCGGCACATCCGCCTCGCTTGTTGATTGTCATTCCGTCTGGACGGCAATCGCCGCGCGCTACGACCTCGAAAAACGCCCGTTCGGCAGCAAGTCAATAATTTGCTATGTAACCGCAGAGATGCTGATCAAATACTTAAAGCCCGTACCGATGAACGCCGGGCTCGTCTCAATTATTTCCAAAGTGGAAGAGTTAAAAGAAGAAAGCCGAAAATGCATATTATTTACGGAACTCGTTGCCAAGGGAATTATTTGCGTAACCGCAAAAGTTATCGCGGTGCGCGTTGAATTATCGGAAGAAGTAGTACATGGTTTGCTCAATCCGCCGAAAAAATAACCCCGCCAACGGCGGGGTTTAATTATTTATTTCTCAAAAATCGATTCGTAAATTTTTCGTTCAAACCAGTGCGTGGCCTGCTCGTATTTTGGAGAAAATGCCGTGCGCGATAATTGACCCGAATTCATTCCGGCCTGCATTTTTGCAATATATTCAATATCTTCCTTATCAACCCGAGTAAGCCCCCAAATTTCATCGCGCAATTCGTATTTGGCCCGGTCCCAGACATAACAAGCCCATCTCATACGGGTTTTTGCAGAGTCATTCATTACCGGCTCCCACGAATTCACGGATAAACCAAAAGGATAAATATTCAAGGCAAGATTCGGCCAGACGAAAATCCATATGGCGAATTGTCCGTGTAATTCTGCATGTAATCCGTTTAAACCAATTCCGTATTTTGAATCCTTTGCGCGAACAATCTGCCCAACGCAATTTACAAAGACATTCGTCTTATAAGACCCGAAATCTATTTTTGACATTAAACTTTCCCTATGAATTGTCGGCACGTGCGTATAATCCAGATAATTTCTCACGTGCAATTTCCAATTTCCATCAAGTACGCGCTCGCTCGCTTTCAATTCAGTTCTCTCGGCATTTGCCAGCGGAAACTTTGAAAGAATTTCTTTGACCTGAACAATCTCAACATCACTCTCCCGATTTCCGAGAAAATTCACCATCGTAAAAATCCCATTATTCGAAACAGCGACTTCTTTCAAGTTGTCAGCCGGACATAAATCCGCATCGGGCCAATGACTTATGCATTTGCCGTCCAGACTAAAAATCCTTCCGTGAAGACGGCATGTAAAAATGTCGTATCCGACCTCCGAATTATCCACCAATAGATTTCCCTGGTGCGTGCAGACATTGGACAAACATTTAACGTCTTGTTTCCCGTGAATTTGTCTAATAAATAAAAGCTTCTGTTCTAAAAGCTCGAACGGTACCCTGCTTCCCGGCAATTTCAAATCCGCGGCATTTAACTGAAGAACTGCGAGCCACTCTTTCTTAAAAATCTTCTTTATCTCCGTGTCCAAAAATTCTTTAGAAACAAACGCATCCGGAGGCAGGGTCTCCGCTTTCCGGATATCTTGATCAACAAAATATTTATCTTTTTTCATCAAAGAACCGCTTATTCTAGGCTCATTATGCCAATTTTTATCAATATTGCAAATTTATTAAGCAGGGCTATTATAGCATTAGAAAAGTAACTTGAAATATGCCTCATTCAAATGATTTTCTGCCTGATTTGGAAGAATTCGTTCCCGATACAGAGCTTTACCTCAAAATGTATAAATTACTGCTCCGCGCGACGCTTTTAGGGGAAGCCTTGGACGAACGAAAAGAAGAATTCGCCCCATTGAAAATTTTTACGGGTCTTGGCCAAGAAGCAATCGGCGTAGGCGCGGGAATCGCGGCAGAACCCTATGACCTTATCGCTCCCGACCACCGGGTACAGCAATCCATGCTGATGGGCAGAGGATTTCCCGAAAAAAAGATTATTTGCCAGGCCGGCGCGTTCGCGGAATCAATTTATGGCGGATACGATTTTGGGATTCATATCGGAGTTCCCGAACTGAATTTTATCCGGTTTGTTTCAGATATGGGTTTAAATACGGCAGTAGGAGTTGGCGCGATTAACGGCGCTTATTATTTCCGGGATTTTTTGAATAAAAAAAAACTTTTTGGCAAAGATCCTGTTTTAATTGCTATTTTTGGCGAAGGCGCGATGTCGCACGGCAATATGCACTCTGCCTTCAAATTTGCGACTGTGTATAAATTGCCCGTTCTTTTTATCTTAAACAACAACGGCCGCGAAATCCGCACCGATAAAAGATATCAAAATCCCCTGCCTTTGTTTTCCCCCATCGCCGCCGGTTTCGGAATGCCGTTTAATGTTCTAAATCCTGCAACAGATCCGGTGCTGATGTGGCGGACGGCCAAACACGCCCTAAAACACATAAGAAAACGCGGCGGACCGTATTTCATTGAATGCGTCACCGAAAGAGTAAGCGGGCACAATGCGCACGAAACTATGATGATGTCCGGATATGTCCCCAAAGGACTCCGGAAAGAATGGCTGACGCGCGAGCCGCTTCTTCATTACACCGCGCAGCTTAGGCATCAGGGAATTCTAACCGAAGAAAAGGAAAAAGAATTTAAAAACGAAGCGGCAAACAATATTGCCGAAGCATTTGAAGCGATGAAAACTTATACGACGCCTTCAAAATTACGCTCTCCGTTCGCAGAAACAAAGCCGTTGCCGATGCTTCCTTATTTAAAAAAACAGAAGTCCAGGATTATATCTTACGGAGACGCGATTACAGAAGCGCTTTCCCAGGGCATGAGAATGTTTAAAAATATGCGTATTTTCGGAGAAGATGTCGAATCCGGGGGCGTGCATGGTAGAACTAAAAAACTTATTAAAGAATTTGGACGGCAAAGGATTTTCCATACTCCTCTGGATGAAAATGGGATATGCGCGTTTGCCATCGGCCAGGCGCTTGCCGGAATTTTACCTTGTATTGAAGTGCAATTTCTTCCATTTTCCAAATATATGATGGGTCCGCTCTTAAATTATGCGGGTACGCATTATGCCGTTACCGGACAAAGTCTCGCGATGGTCATCCGCGCGCCTTTCGGCGGAGGGTTTGCTTCAAATCATTGCCATCAGGAAATGGTGGAAGCGCTGATAGCCCACGCCGGAGGCATTAAAATTGTTTGCCCGGCAACGCCATATGAAGCAAAGGGATTTTTACTCTCGGCAATGCGCGACGGCAACCCCGTAATTTTTCTTGAACAAATATTGCACTATACACACGAAGGTGAGGTGCCGGAAAAACCATACTTTCTTCCCATTGGAGACGCAAAATTGCGTAAAACCGGGAGGGATTTATCTATAATTACTTACGGCGCAATGATGGTTGAAAAATCTCTGACCGCCGCAAAATTATTGGAAATAGAGGGCGTTTCAGCGCAAGTGCTTGATCTGCAAACGATCGTTCCGATGGATACTGACGCAATAATTTCCGCGGCGACAAAAACAAAAAAGGTGCTTATTGTGCACGAGGCCAAGACAAAATTCGGTGTCGGCGCGGAAATTGTCCGCATCATTTCAGAATACGAAAGCAAAGTAAAAAAAGACGCCGATTTGAAGAATTTCTCAATTTCTACGAAAGTCTTGGGCGCAAAGGACGGCCCGGTGGCATCTCACCCCGCATTAGAAAGGTTGCGCCTGCCGCAAGTTGAGGATATAGTGACAGAAGCAAAGGAGATGATGTTATGAGCCAAGTTCACGAAGTTCGTGTGGTTTGGGAAGTCAGCGAGGACCTTAAGGACAAAAGCAACGAGTGGTTTGATGTACTGGAAATTTTAATTAAAGCCGGAGATATTGTTAGCAAACATCATTCTTTAGCGGTTATTGAAAATGCTAAAGGCGCAGGAGAGTTTGAATCCCCCATAGCCGGAGAAATAAAAGAAATCCTCGTAAAAGAAGGCGAGCGCTATCATTACAACGATGTTCTTTGCGCCATTGAAGAAAAATAACCCCGACGCTTATTAGCGAAGGGGTTTTACATTTTACTTGAAAGCGCTAGGATAATGCCAGTATTTGAAATTTGGAATGGAAGAAACAAGACCGTCAATTCCCCGCTTAAAAGCAGCCGCCGCGTTTGAAAAGGCGCCGCCGCAAACTACAGCCGGAGATGAAATAGACGCTTATGAACTTTTGGAATTAAAAAAATCAACCAACAAAAAATTTTCAAGCTGCCTGGTATACCAGATTGCGGATGCCATTTACACAATGCCCGAATTAAACGTTACATGGAAAGACGGAAACGAAAAAGAAGGGGCCGAGGCAAAAATTATCAAACATGACACGTTGAACATGGGCATGGCCTTCCAAGTTTTTAAAAAAGGCGAATTGCCGTCAACCGCCGTCGCCCGAATAAGAGAGATTCTCCCCGGCGACTTCGAAATGTGTCCTTGGTATATGCTGGTCAGCGACCTCAACAGGGTTATTTCCGCTCTTACCGAAAAAGCCGCAAAAAACCGGCTTTTTGGCAAAGATTTCTTTCCGCAGCCCAATATTATCTTTAATAATTTAGGAGCCTTTAAACACATCGGCTTCGCGGAACTCCTGATGCCGTTCGGCACAAGCCTAATGATAACCGTTTTAAAAGCTAAAGAAAAAGTCGTAATCCGCAGAGGGTACATAAATAAGTGGCCGATGATGACGCTCAAGGTCACTTTTGACCATCGGCTCTTTGACGGTCCGGCCATCGACAAATTTATCGGCCTTTTAAAAGATAGAATTGAAAACCCCGTGTTTTAAAACGGGGTTTTTTGTTTGTGGCTGTTCCAGCGTTTCTGAATCTGAAGCGCCAAAATTGTTTTTATTTTTAATCTCTGTTCCTGCGGTATATTCGATTGACCTAATTCTTTTGCCAAAGCCGTAAGCTCAATATCTTTAAGGCCGCACGGTACCAGCGGATCCAGATATTTTTCTTCGGGGTCCAGGGATATCGTCATGCCGTACCTGCTAACTCCTCGGGAAAATTGCAATCCGACAGAAACTATTTTTTTATCGCGGCCCAAATATAATCCAGGGTTGCCGCTTGAATTGGCCGTACGCCGGAATATCTTAAGCTTATATTCTTCAAAAACCTTTTCAGCCGACGACAACAAAATATTATTTAAAATCCCGGGAATGAAACTGCCGGTTTTAAAAACACAATAAACAGAAAGTATTCCCGGTCCCTGGTAAGTTACCAGTCCTCCCCTTCTTGTATATTTAACCGGGCATATTATCGACCAAAACGGCACTTTAAAATGCGGCCTGATTTTTTCCAAAGAAAAATTATATGAAAGCGAAGCTCCTGCCGTATAAACCGGCTCATGCTCAACAAATATCAGACGGTCCTTCGCATTGTCATAAACCCTCTCAGCCCAATAATCGTCTTGTTTTTTAAGCGCGTTCCTAATCGGAAAATCCACCCCCCAATCTTCAACTTGGATATTTAATCCGTCCATCTTTAAATGACTTTCTACATTGAGCATATATCTGAAACTGTGCTTTTGCAAATAAAAAACTAGTGCTATAGTTTCGGCAGAATTGAAATTTGAATATGAAAATAATTAAACCCGGGAAATACCCGTTTAAAGCGGGAATTTATCCGAGAATGTATAAAGACAAAAAACCGACCGTCAGACAATTCGCCGGAATGGGCACCGCAAAACACACGAATGCGCGGCTAAAAAAAATAGATAAATTTGGCGGCACCGGATATTCCATAGCCATGGATCTTCCAACGCTTTACGGAGATGATTCAGACGCACCACTCTCCCGGCACGAAGTCGGCTGGGACGGCGTTGCGATTGATACCGTTCAGGATGTTGACGACATGTTTGATGGCATCGCGATTGACCAAAAATCCGTCTCTTTCACGATTAACGCCTCCGCGGCAGATTTTATGGCAAGATATATTTCTGTTGCGGAAAAACGCGGAATTTATCCGTCGCGCCTGCGGGGAACGGTCCAAAATAATATTTTAGGCGAGCATTATTCGCAAAACGAAATTCTATTCCCGCTTGAACACGGAGTACGCCTAAGCATTGATCTAAAAGAATTTTGCGCAAAGTACATGCCGAACTGGTATTTCGCATCTTACCAGGGTTATCAGCCCAGAGAATCTTTGTGCTCGCCTGCAATGGAAATTGCCCTGCCTTTTACCTGCGCTATCGCCGATGCAAAAAAACTTATGGAAAGAGGCTTGAAATTTGAACAATTTGCTCCGCGGTTCTCTTTCTTTTTTGATTCGCACAATAACGGAATGAAAGAGATTGCGAAATACCGCGCGGCCCGCTGGCTCTGGGCGGAAATTACGCACCGGCTTTTCAAAATGCCGATTCCAAGAAAATACGACCTTAAAGACCCGAAATTGCAGTCAATGTGGTGCCGCATACATGTACAAACCGCGGGGTGCACCCTGCAAAGAAACAGGCCCTCAAATAATATCGTGCGGGTTTCAAATCAGGTTCTTTGGGCGATATTGGGCGGAGTGCAAAGCATTCACGCGAACGCTTTTGACGAGCTCTATTGCGTGCCCACTGAAAAAGGAGTACGGATTGCCGTTGACACCCAGCTGATTCAGCAATATGAATCCGGTTTTATGGACTTTCCGGATGCCTTCGGCGGAGCACACGAGCTTGAAACGGAAACCGAAAGATTATACGAAGAGGCACAACGTGAAGTAGCGAACATAGAAAACATCGGCGGAATTGAAGAGGCAATAAAAGTTGCTTATCCGCAGAAGAAAATCCATGAAAACGCGGTAAAAGAAATCGCGAAACTTGAAAAATGGAAAAACGAACCCGGTAAGCAATATTTTTCCGCAAAAGACGAAGGTCAGGAAAGTGAACTTGCCGATATTACAAAAGAGATTGAGGAAAGGCGCGGATTTGAAAAGGAACAGCTGGAAAGATTACGCGCTTTCAAAAAAGACAGGTCGGAAATTGCCGTTCAAAATACTTTAGACAGCGTGAAGCTGGCTGCCGAAAAAAAAGAAAATCTGATGCCAATTCTTATCGCCGCGGTAAAAACTGCGACAATGGGAGAGAACCACGGAGCGCTCCGCGAAGTATGGGGCGGACCCAAAGCGATGCCCTTGATCACCTCCCGTCTTTCGCGGGAAGCAACACTGAAATTGACCGGCGGATATAAATTCCCGAGACCTGTGCGCGTGCTTATTGCCAAGGGCGGGCATGACGGACACACGGTCGGTTTTTACGCCCTGCAGGATATTTTCCGCGCAATGGGAGCCGAAGTTATTCATTTGGGCCTCCGGACAACACCTGAAATAATCGCCAAAGCGGCCGCGGAAGAAAACGTGGATATAGTCGGATTATCGGCGATGGTAGGCTATGCTCCGGGATTTTTTGAAGATTTGCAAAAATGTTTGGTAAACGCCGACAAACGCCCCCCGAGCACCAAAGAGCGTTGCCCTGATATAGAAATCATCGGCGGAGGTATAATGCTTCCGCAAGACGAAAAAATGATAAAAGAGAAGCTCGGCATCAAAAATATCTATGTACCGGGATCTTCCGATTTCAGTCAGGTAATTGCAAATCTAAAGGAGAAATTCGGCCAATGAAAAAAATCACATGGACACAAAGAAATTCTCTGGCGCAGGGACTGTCTCTCTATCAGAAATATGAACATTTTACGATTCCGGCCCCTGAAGAAACAAATTCCTGCTGGGTCATCGGAGTAACCGGCATTGCCGCCGCCGGGAAAAGCACGCTTATCAACCCGCTTATTAAAGCGCTCAGAAAAAAAGATCTCACTATAGCGGCTTTGCTGATAGATCCAAGCTCGGAAGACGGTTCGGCGCTTCTCGCCGACAGAAATGAACTGCGCGACCCGGAGCTTGATATGGATAACAGCTTATTCATACATAGTTTTGCCACAAGAGGAGAAAAATCAGCGCTGACCATTGCTCTTCCAAAAATGATCAGTTTCGCAAAACATTTTGTTGATATCGTAATCGTTGAAACGGCCGGAGCGGGGCAGACGGATGTGGAAATAGAAACTTGCGTTGATACTCTTCTGCAAGTTTTGGCTCCGCTGGGCGGAGCGCTGACGCTTGAAAAATCGGGCCAAAACGAAAAAGCTCATATTTTCGCGGTCAACGAACGGGAATCTTTCACGAACACAAAACAATTTTTCGCGCTGGCGGAAATTGAACTGGGACGCAAAACGGATGCTGACGGCTGGACCAAAAAAGTTTTTTTGGTAAACGCTCTGGAGAAAAAAGGAATTGATGAATTGGTTGAAGGCCTTTGGGCCCATAAAAAATTTTTAGAAAACAAAAAACCCCGGTAATAATCGGGGCTTTTATTTTTTATGAAGTGCGCTATATTAACGGCAGGATTGAAAATAAGATATGGATTTTGCGCTTTCCGAAGAACAGATTCAGATAAAAAACATGGCGCGCTCATTTATGCGCGACGAAAAGAGCAAAGAAAAACAGGTTGAAAACTGGATAAAAAACGCCGATAAAACCAAAAAATTCCCCGTTGAATTCATGAAAGAAGCCGCGAAACTCGGCCTTCTGTCTATAGACATTCCCGAAGAATACGGCGGAGCGGGCCTGGACCGCGTAAGCGCACTTCTGGCATTCGAAGAGATTGCTTACGTCTCGGTCCCCTTTTCACTGGATATATTGGTCCACAATTCACTTTCGGCATTTGCAATCAACTTGGCCGGCAGAAAAGACCAGAAAGAAAAATATCTGCCGAGGATGGCATCGGGAGAAATTTTCGGCTGTTTTGCGAACACCGAACCCGACGCCGGCTCGGACGCAAAAAATATCAAAACCCGCGCGGTTAAAAACGGGAACAAATGGCTTTTGAACGGAAAGAAGAGATTTTGTACGAACGCCTCCGCTTCCAAGGTTGCCGTTGTTTTTGCCAGAACTTCCGAAAGAAAAGCAGGAAGCCCCGGAACCACCGCTTTTCTTATTGATATCGGCCCGCGGGTCAAAGGCTATTCGCTGGACAGGCTGGAACCGAAAATTTGTCAGGCCGGCTCAACGCTTTGCGAATTCAGTCTTAACGACTACGAAGCGTCCGATGAAAATGTTTTGGGCGAAGTTGATAAGGGCTGGAATGTTTGCGGCGGGACTTTCGAACATTCGCGCATATGGATAGCAATGCAGGGCGACAGCCTCGCACAACACGCTCACGACGAAATAATGAAATACGCCTCGGAAAGAACAACTTTCGGCAAACCGGTCATTGAAAACCAATACATTGCCTTTGAACTGGCAAAATTAAAAATAGAAATTGAATCCGCAAAAATGATGGCCTATAAAGCCGCTTGGCAGGAGATGACCTCAAACCCCGAATTCGCCGTCACCGCCTCAATGGCCAAGTATATGGGCGGCGAACTCGCCGTAAAAGCAACCCGCCTCGCCTGCCAATATGCGGGAGGGATAAGCATTTCCCAAGAATCCATATTTTCTAAGCTATATGCCGACGCCCTCGCTATACCGATATATGAAGGCGCGTCCGAAATACAACTGGCTATTATCGCCAAAAACATGAAGAGCAGATCCGCCTTGACGTAAAGGCGGTTTTTTTGTTACCTTGTTCTTAGATATTTTTGAAGGAGCTTGACAATGAAAACCTTGAAAACCTTTATTTTGGCTGTTTTTGCGTTTATAGCAGCAAGTACTTACAGCAACGCTTCTTTCGCTGACGAGATAGTTATCTTAAAAACGTTCGACTATGAGATCCGGAAAAACGACAATCTGATCCATCTTGCGAAACGGTTCGATACCACCAAAGCAAAACTTTTGGCGGCAAATACAGGCAGCCGCTGCATCAAAAACGAGAATCTTATTTTGAGGGGATGCAAGCTGAACGTCCCAAGCCTCTATCCGGCGGCAAAAGTAGAAGAAGCCTTACAGAAAGGCAACGAAAACGTAATGCGCTTAAAGCTGGCAAATATTGCACTGACAAAAAGCAACTCAAAACTATCGTTTATGCTTAGCGGGGTGGGTATTATAGCCGGATTTCTCTTCATAGGACTGCTTGTGATTATGGTCCGTACAGCGGCCTTTAAAGAAAACATGGAAAACAAATTAAAAGAAAGCGAAACAACGGTAGAAGAAAGAGGAAGAGCCCTGAAAGACCAAGAAACAGACCTTATAGGCCTGAAGCTTTGGAGAGACGGCGCCGTAAACCAAATCAATAATTTGAAAACCAGATTAAGCCTAAAAACCGAAGAATTGAGCCTGCAGGAAGGCTCGCAAGAGGAAATTAAAAGGCTGAAAGCTGAAAACGACAGTTTGGTTTTAAAGCTTAATGAGCATATGAGAGCAGTAGATCGTTTATATTTCGAAAACGGCGGGATGGAATCAAAAATTAATATACTTGATGCACAGCTTGCGATGCTAAGCGGACCAAAAGACTATGTTGAAGTTAAAACACAAGAAAATGGCATTTTAAAATTCAATGTTCATACGGTTTATTGCAAACACAAAGATTGCAAGGTAACCCCAATGCTTTCAAACGCTACCTCACACCACTTTAAACCACACACGCAGGCAGAAGAGCCAGGACTAAAAGAAACAGTTGATCGCACATAAAATTTTTCCGGCGGTCCGCCAACAGGCGGAGCCAAAGGAAAAATTAATAAAATTAAGCGGAGGTCCGAAAGGAGCCAAAGCTTGGTTAAAATGCGGTATCACACAAAGCACAGATGAAAATCTGTGCTTTTTTTATTTTTTACTTGCCTCCATAAAACAATAATGCTAACAATATACTAGGTTAAAAACAGAAACACAGATGCGCAAAGCGGTTTATGAGGCTATTTCTTATGTTCTTTCCGGTGTCATTATATTGTCGGTATTTGTTTTAGCAGACGCATATCTTAATAAGGGGCCGGATCTAAGAAATGTTAAATCAAAACTCGTCTGGCTAGCCGATGAAATAGGGATTTACGAAACCATCATTCCACGGCCGGAAACGGTCAGATTAATTACACAAGACGAAATTGAACGCGAATACGTTAAGACTTTCGGCATTCTCGACCCTGTCCAAATGTCAAGGGTGCTGGACAGCATAAAACTAGACAGGATCCGATTTAACGCGCCGATCTGCGGACTTTACACTGCTGACAATAACATGAGGGCAGTATATCTCTCCCTGCACTGCGGAAGAGACGACGAAGCTCTGATTCACGAACTAACACACCATATTTTCTATGTTGTTCTTGGTCCGGGAAAAATAGATAACGGAGAAAACCTAGCAAGAGAAATAAGCCGTAATTATTTCATTCAAAAAAGATGGTCCTTAAAATTCCTGAACAAAGCCGGTTTGCTCGGATTAATTACGGGCAGAGCCGGTTAAATTATAGCATCAAGAAATTGATGCTATTATTTTTGTATGAGAAAGAAAAGATACTATCTAATCGGAATTGCAGGTGTGGCCATGGCAAGTTTGGCTGGGCTTTTGAAGAAAAAGGGCCATGAGGTTGTTGGTTCCGACCAGGATGTCTACCCCCCGATGTCAGATATGCTCAAATCCTTAAAAATCCCCGTATTTAAGCCGTATAATGTGTTTCATATGAAACGGCATAAACCTGATATTGTGGTTATCGGCAACGCAATTGGAAGAGGTAATCCGGAGTTGGAATACGTAATTTCTAACGGGCTTCCCTATCGGTCAATGTCCGATATACTTCGGGAAGAATTTATTGCGTGGCCTTCGAAGCCTTGGCGAAGTAGGCAGCAGAGGAAGGCTATCGTAATCGCCGGCACACACGGCAAAACGACTACTACGGCTATTGTTGCCTGGATTCTAGAAACGGCCGGATTTGATCCAAGTATATTTGTCGGCGGTTTCATGAGAAACATCAATTCAACCTTTAAGCTCGGCAAAGGAAAATATGTTGTTTTAGAGGGAGACGAATATGATACGGCGTTCTTTGATAAAGGACCAAAGTTTTGGCATTATCGTCCGTTTATCGGCTTGGTCAATAATATTGAATTAGACCATATCGATATTTATAAAGACCTCGATGCCATTAAATTCGCCTTCGGCAGATTCATCAATTTAATACCTCAAAACGGCCTGCTAGTTGTTTCCCGTGAAAACCAAAATGCCTATACTTTAAGCCAAAAAATGGCCAAATCCCCTATCGCAACCTATGGAGTAAAAAGCGGAGATTATAAGGCAAAAAACATTAAATTTACCGACGGTTATATTTCTTTCGATGTTCATTATAACGGACACTTGCCCGACAGTAAGGCGGGTGTTCTATCGGACATACGAACAAAATTAATCGGTAAGTATAATATCTCAAATATTCTCGGGGCGATTGCAATTGTGAAGTTCTTAAAAATTCCGGATGTAAAAATTAAAAACGCGATTGCAACATTTGAAGGAGTAAAGCGCAGACAAGAAATCATCGGAGAAAAAAACGGAATAACTGTAATTGATGATTATGCGCATCATCCGACTGCCGTACGCCTTACGCTAGATGCTGTACGACAAAGGTTTCCTGCCTACGCCAAGGCTTCGGCGGACAAGCACAAGAAACGTCGCATAGTTTGTATATTTGAGCCAGGTTCTGCCTCATCAAAGCGAAGAGTATTTGAGAAACAATACATTGAATCTTTTAAACATGCCGATTTGGTCTATCTCTACAAGCCATTTAATGCCCAATCTCTTCAGAAGCGTGAAACATTCAACGGAAAATATGTGTCGCAAATGTTGCACAAAAATGGCGTTTTAGCCTCAAATTTTGAAAATATAGACAAAATGCTGTTTCATATGAAACAGCACGTGAAGCCCAGAGACGTGATTTGCATCATGTCCTGCCGTGGATTTGACGGTCTATACAAGCAAATCTGGGATATCCTCTAAATCAAAACCTTGTTTCATATGAAACAAGGTTTTTTGTTGTTTCATATGAAACCAAACAATGCTAGGAATTAAACATGCCAAAAACCGAAAAACGCAAAATAGGGGATATCGGAGAAGAGTTTACTTGCCGATTTCTGGAGAAAAGAGGATATAAAATTATTGAAAGGAATTATTTGAAGAAATGGGGAGAGATAGATATCGTAGCTAAAAATAAGGACGGATTGCACTTTGTGGAGGTAAAATCGCTCACTTGGAAACCGGGTTTCCAAGTGACTGAATATATGCCGGAGGCAAATATGCGCCTTTGGAAGAAACAAAGAATGA
>MFHL01000010.1:2447-11044 GCA_001778595.1 Candidatus Giovannonibacteria bacterium RIFCSPHIGHO2_02_FULL_44_11 | reverse complement strand
CCATAAAAACATATCTTTTGGACCGAAAAATTCCGAATGATGTGGATTTTCAAATTGATATCGCCGCCGTTTTCCTTGATTTTGAGCGTAAAAAGGCTAGAATTAGACTACTTGAGAATGTGATTTTGTAGCTTTCCTTCACTGAAGCTTCGGAGGGCGCAACGGGCTGTAGTATAGTGGCAGTACGCCTGATTTGGGATCAGGTGGCCTGAGTTCGATTCTCAGCAGCCCGACAATACCATGGAATTTGCAATAGAAATAAAAAATCTGGTTAAAAAGTATCAGAATAAGACCGCCGTTGACGATGTGTCTTTTAGCGTAAAGCGCGGAGAGTTTTTTGGTTTTCTAGGCCCAAACGGGGCAGGGAAGACCTCAACAATCAACGCGCTTACCGGCATCGGCCAGTTTCAGGGCGGAGAAATAAAAGTTTTTGGGTTTGATGTGGTAAAAGATTACCGCGAAGCCCGCAGAAAAATCGGCCTTTCTCCGCAGGAATTTAATATTGACGCGTTCGTTTCACCGAGAGACACCCTTTATTATGTGGGCGGATTTTTTGGAATGCCAAAAAAAGAACGCGTCAAAAGAGCAGACTCCGTGTTAAGAGAGCTTGGGTTCGGCCATGAGGCAGATTTACCTTTCAGGGCATTGTCCGGCGGTTTTAAAAGGAGGGTAATGCTTGCGCGGGCAATGATGCATAATCCGGATATTCTTATTTTGGACGAGCCGACTGCGGGAGCAGACGTTGAATTGAGACACGGTTTATGGAAAATTTTATCCGACCTCAATAAAAAAGGGAAGACAATATTGCTCACTACGCATTACCTGGAGGAAGCGGAGCGCCTTTGCGACCGCATCGGCATAATTTACAACGGCAAACTGGTGGCCCTGGAATCCAAACACGAACTAATCAAGGATGGAAAATCTATAGAAGAACATTATTTAAATTTAACAACTAACGGGGCAACGCAATAAAATGAATTTTATCGGCGTACTGGCTTTTATAGAAAAAGAGACAAGTAAAATGCGCCACTTGGGCGCCCAAATTTTATTTGCACCGTGGGTTTCCGCGCTTCTTTATATTTTGATATTCGGACAGGTGGTCGGCCAAAGGATAGGGGAAATATCCGGCGTTACATACATAGATTTCGTTGTGCCGGGACTTCTTATGATGAATATTATGCAGTCCGCATTCGGGCACGCTTCGTCCGTGCTTTATTTCAACAGGTTCATCGGAAGCATTAACGAGCTGATTACCGCACCGTTCTCATATTTTGAAATAATAATCGGCTTTTTGGTCTCCAGCCTGATAAGGGTTTTGGTCATCGGCGGGGGAGTGTATGTCATCGCCCTTCTTTTTACGGTTACGACCGTAAATCATTTTTTCCTGTTTTTGTTTTATGTCATATCAAGCTCAATTGTTTTCGCGCTGGCAGGGCTTTTGGTAGGCCTTTGGGCGGAACATTTTGAGCATTTGGCGATACCCACAATTTTTATAATTATGCCGTTAACTTTTTTGGGCGGTGTTTTTAATTCCATTTATATGCTTCCCGAAAAACTTCAAATTTTTGCGTATTTCAATCCGTTCTTTTATTTCATAGACGGAATGCGCTATTCAATGATAGGAATATCCGAATCTAACCGCACGGCCGGGATTTTGTTCATTTTAACTTTGATATTGGTTTTGGGAGCGTGGGTCTGGAAGTTATTTAAAATTGGATATAAGATAAGGAATTAAGCGGGATTAGTTTAATGGCAGAATAGGAGTTTTCCAAACTCTTGGCACCGGTCCGATTCCGGTATCCCGCACAAAAAAAACAAAATAAAAACCCCGTGAATATCACAGGGCTCCGGCGGAGAAATATATTTTTAATACCGCTCTTACCGGTATGTTTAATATTACAACATCGTCAGCGGCAACAAACGGCAATGTTAAATGCAACAGGCCGGGCCACCAAGTATGGTAATAAATTTTGTTCTTTTCCAGGAAGTAATAATTTATTTCATCGTCTTCCCGGCGGACGACTTGCATTACAAACCCGATCGGATAACCGCCGAAAAAAGACTTATCTTTCAGTTTTACGCAGAATAAAAACTTTTTTTCTTTTTTCTTTTTAAAGACCTTACCCCAAATTTTCGCAATACTGTCTTCCACCGTCTTTAACGGCACATTGCCTAAAAGCCAAAGACCCGGAAACAGTATAGCAACGGAAAAAGCCATAACAGCAATCCCACGCAAAGTAAGAAGATTGACGATTTTTTCCGTGCTCAGCAAATACATTGTCAGAGTTCTTGACCACTCCGTTGCGTCTAAAAAATGGTGCGTCAAAAAAATAATAAACAACCAACCAAAATATAAAAACGCACCGACAATCACACCCCTTCTTACGCCTTCCCCGAACGGCAACCATTTCCGCTTGGGCTTTTTTGGCAAGTTTTCTTCCCGAACTGTTTCTGCCATCCGTGCCTCCGTTTCTGTGAAATAGCATAGCACAAATCAACCCGCCTTACAGGGCGGGTTGATTTTATTTAAAATATTAAATTAAGCTTTACTTTACCGCTTCTTTTAGCGCTTTTCCCGCCTTAAAGCGGGGGACTGTGGTTGCGGGAACCTGAACCATTTCTCCTGTTCTCGGATTCCTCGCTGTACGAGCCTTGCGGGCCTTGGTTACGAACGCGCCGAATCCGGCAATTGAAACCTCATCTCCTTTTTTAAGACAGGCCGTGATAGTGTCAAAAATAAAATCAACCACTTCATCAGAATGTTTCTTTGAAGTGTTCATCCCTCCTTTGACATGCATCTCGTGCAATTTTTCTCCTAACTCTGCTTTATTCATGTTTTTATAAAATTATTGATAATGCTCAAATTCTATACTCTGTAACGATTTCCCGCAAATGCCTGATATCCACAGCTCGGGCAACCTCGCCGTGAACAGCGCCTTTTTCTTCAAGCTCCAAATAAACCGCGTTCACTTCTATCGGCCCCGATTCAGGCGGGTTTTTCTGGTTTTTAATATTTTTTTTGAATCTTTCTATAGACGGTTCTATCTCTACCCCGATAACAGAATTGTAAGCACCGACCATTCCGATGTCCGAAATATAAGCAGTACCTTTCGGTAATATTTTTGCGTCCGCGGTAGGCACGTGCGTGTGCGTTCCAAAAACCGCGGAAACTTTCCCGTCCAAATACCAGCCCATCACGGATTTTTCAGAAGTGGCATCCGCATGCCAATCTAAAATAATAAACGGTGTTTTGCCGGCGTACTCTTCTAAAATTTTATCTATTGTTTCAAAGGGGGAAGTATATTCCTGATGCATGAAAACTTGGCCAATGAGATTGATAACGAGCAGTTTCACGCCCGCATCCGGAAAGAAGTCCGACTTCCCGGGGAAGTCGGACTTCGAGGAGGGTGCGGATTTCACGTCATATAAAATTACTCCCCTGCCGGGAAGGTCCGCGCGCATGTTCGCCGGGCGCGTTATCGGATAATTTTCATCGTTCAAAATTTTCTCAACATCCTTTCCTTCAACCGAATGGTTTCCACCCGTAAAAATATTTACTCCCGCATCGCGGAGCTCCTGCAGCTGCGACGGTCCGATTCCTTTTCCGTGCAAAATATTTTCAACGTTGGCTATCACAACATCAGGCAAAAATTTTTCGCGCCAAACAGGAAGCATGTGTTTAACACCGGCTCTTCCAAGTTTCCCGACAACGTCTCCGAAAATTAGTAGTTTCATGGATTTTATTAAACTAATTCTTGCATCTTTGTTTCACCTAGTCGCTATTGACAAGTTTTGATAAAATATGATAGTTTTTAATAAGAGAGGGGACGGCAAATGAAATTAGTTAAGAAGATCGTAAAAACTGTTGTGTGCGACAAACATAGTGGCGTGATAATTATAGAAAACCAAAAAGAAATTCATGAGGAGCTGCTGGAGCACGTCGATGATGACAGAAGGTCCTACGACACATTAATACGATGGGTTAGCTGCCCAAAGTGTAGATGGGTTGTGGTAGTGGATACAGAAGATTTTCCGTGTGCAGGAGAATGTAAACGTAAAAATCTGAAAAAATTTACAAGAAACGCAAAAGTGTCGTGGCCGGCTTAATCAAAAGTTTTTATCTCGCGTATTCTATCGCGCGCATCTCCCTGATAACATTCACTTTGATTTCTCCGGGGTATTTCAATTCATTCTCAACGCGGTCCGCGATGTCGCGGGCCATTTTTTTGGCTTCAAGATCAGATAGGTTTTCTGGTGAGACGAAAATTCTAATTTCACGTCCTGCCTGTATCGCGTAAGCTTTTTCAACGCCTTTAAATGAAGTCGCAATTCTTTCCAAGTCTTCCAATCTCTTAATATAATTTTCCACCGAGTCCCTTCGCGCGCCGGGGCGTGAAGCAGAAATCGCGTCTGCTGTTTGCACAATAATAGATTCCAGCGTTTCGTACGGATACTCTTCGTGGTGCGACTGCATCGCCTGAATTATGCGCACATCCACATTGAATTTTTGGAGGATTCTCCTGCCTATCTCAACATGCGTTCCCTGTATCTCGTGGTCAACCGCTTTTCCGATGTCGTGCAAAAGCGCGCCTTTTTTGGCGATAGTCACATCGGCTCCGAGTTCGGAGGCAAGCATTCCTGAAATGCGCGACATCTCTATTGAGTGCTGAAGAACATTTTGTCCGTATGAAGTCCTGAATTTTAACCTGCCCAAAAGCATAACAAGCCTCGGGTCAACATCAAACACGCCTATTTCATAAATAGCTTTGTCTCCGGCGTCTTTGATTATTTTTTCAATTTCAACTTTCGCTTTCTCAACGGTTTCTTCAATTTTTGCGGGCTGAATGCGTCCGTCCAAAATAAGACTTTCTAAGGCGACCCTCGCTATCTGCCTGCGGACCGGGTCAAAGCTTGATATTAATATTGTTCCGGGCGTATCGTCCACAATAACCTCAACTCCCGCGGCCCGTTCCAGAGCACGGATATTTCTGCCTTCTTTACCTATTATTTTTCCTTTTAAGTCGTCGGAAGGAATGTTAACCGAAGTAACTGTAACTTCGGAAGCAGTTGAAGAAGCAAGGCGCTGTATGGTAGAAGCCAAAATATCCCTGGCTTTCCTTTCCAGTTCTTCCATACCGAACCTTTCCATTTTTTGGATTCTCGCCAGAATATCGGACTCGTGCTTTTTCTCAACCGCCTGCACCAGCTGGTTCTTAGCATCTTCTTCTGAAAGATGTGCAACCTTCTCCAGTTCCGCCCTTTTCTCCGCGTCTATCTTTTCAAAATTTTCTTTCATTGCGCGGAGCTTCTCAATTTTTACTTTGATATCGTTTTCTTCCTTATCCAGATCCTGTGAGCGTTTTTCCAGAGCTTCGTCTTTGTGGGCAATGCGCTCTTCCATTTTCCGCAAATCGCGTTCCCTTTCTTTTTGTTCGTTTTTGGCCCCCTCCAAAACCTTTTCGGCGCGCGCTTTAGCCTCGTCCAATATTTTTTGGACGGACTCTTTTGCGTCTAATAAAATTTGCTTAGACTTAAGCTCCAGCGCGTCTTTCCGTTGTTGCGCTATAAATTGCCTTAAAAAATACCCTCCCACAACGCCGGCCGCCAAAGCAACCGCCGCCTTGATTAGCGTAAGTAGATCCATATATTTGGTTTATTTTAATTACGATTGATAACATATTGGACTATAATAAAGATAACGTAATCGTATCAAAACTTGTTTTAAAAGTCAAATCTGCCCGTGTTGTGCTAAAATAATCTTATGGATAAGCATTACAAACCGGTAGTACTTCTGATCTTAGACGGCTTTGGAGTAAGCCCTTCAACCGAATCAACCTGGACATTTGCCCAAATGCCGACATTTCACGAACTGGAAAAGTTTTTTCCTTTCACAACGCTGCAGGCTTCAGGCACCGCCACCGGTCTCCCGTGGGGAGAGGAAGGAAATTCGGAAGTAGGACACCTTACCATCGGCGCTGGGCGCCCGATATTCCACCATTTGCCGCGCATAATTATGTCCATACATGACCGTTCATTCTTTCAGAACAGGGCACTGCTCGACGCGGCAAACTTTACAAAAACCAACAACGGAAAATTCCATATAATGGGACTTGCTTCCAGCGGGTCCGTGCATGCTTACGTGGACCATTTATACGCGCTCATGACTTTCGCCGCCGAACAAAAACTGGACAAAGTATATCTTCATCTTTTTACGGACGGGCGCGACACGCATACCAAAGAAGGAGCAAAGTTCATGCGCCAGCTGGAAGACCGCCTGACGGCGCAATTCCCCGCGGTAAAAATAGCAAGCATCATGGGACGCGATTTTGCTATGGACAGGGACAACCACTGGGACAGGATAGAGCTTACTTACAGATGTCTTACCGACAAAAGCGAAAGCGAATTTGTTTCCGCTTCTTCTTATATAGAAGAGTCTTATAAAAACGGCGTTACCGATGAATTCATAAAACCGGCGAATCTTCAGGAAAACGAAGGAAAAGTAGAGGACGGAGACGCGATGGTTTTTTATAATTTCAGGGAAGATTCGGTCCGCGAACTTACATCGGCCTTTGTTTCCGATGATTTTTCGGCTTTCCAAAGGGAAAAGCTGAAAAAACTGTTTTTTGTGACAATGACGGAATATGATCAGAAATTTCCCGCCCACGTGGCCTTTCCTCCGCTGGATATCCCGTGGCCTTTGGCGCGCGTCATCTCAGAAGCCGGTCTTACACAGCTTCACGTCGCCGAAACGGACAAATACGCGCATGTTACTTATTTTTTTAATGGCGGGAAAGAAACGCCATTCAAAGGAGAGGACCGTATTTTGGTTCCGTCCCCGCATGTCGCGCATTTTGATGAAAAACCGGAAATGTCGGTAGAGGCGATAGCCGGTGAAATATTAAAAGCCCTTCCGCGCTATGATTTTATCCTTGCAAACTTCGCCAACGGCGACATGGTCGGCCACACCGGCAACTTTGAAGCAACCGTAAAAGCCATTGATATCATGGACGGAGTTATCGCAAAAATTTACCCTGAAGTATTCAAAGCCGGCGGGGCGATGATAATTACAGCCGACCACGGCAACGCCGAAGAAAAAATTTACGCGCATTCCGGCGAAAAACGCACCAAACACACGGCGAACCCCGTTCCGATGTTCGTACTTGCGCCGGAACTTAAAAGCGCGGCGCCGAAAACTGAGGAAGATATTCGTTCGCGCTACGCAACCACCAAAGGAGTCATCTCGGACGTCGCGCCTACGGTCCTCGCGCTGATGGGCCTGCCGAAAAAAGGGGAGATGGCGGGAATCAACCTGCTTCCGAAGATATCTTAAGCTTTTTATTTATTTTGATTTTCCTTTCGGAAGAGCGGCGTTCTTTGATTTTACTATCTCGTCCACTATTCCATATTTTCTTGCGTCATCCGCATCCATATAAAAATTCCTGTCGGAGTCGCGCTCTATTTCAGCAAGCGATTTGCCGGTATGATGCGCTAATATTTTGCTAATTTTTTCTTTTACATGCACTATGTGCTTGGCGTCTATTGCAATATCGGAAGCCTGTCCTTCACTGCCTCCCAAAACCTGGTGTATCATAACCTCCGAATTTGGCAGTGCAAAACGCTTGCCTTTCGATCCTCCGGCAAGAAGTATAGCAGCACCGGAAGCCGCAAAACCGACGCAAAGTGTCGCGACATCAGGTTTAATATTTTGCATCGTATCATAGACAGCCAAAGTTGCAGAAACCGAGCCTCCCGGAGAATTGATATATAGCCAGATATCTTTTTTGGGGTCCTGAAGTTCCAAAAACAAAAGCTGGGCGATTATCGTATTCGCAACTCCGTCCATTATCGGCCCGCCCAAAAAAACAATTCTGTCTTTAAGCAGTCTTGAATAAATATCATAGGCGCGCTCTCCGCCCATCTCTTTTTCTATGACCGTCGGGATAAGATAACTATTGTGCATTTCTTCTTCCATAATTATAAATTGTAACAGGATTACTTCTCTTTTTCAAACATCTCAAAAACCATTTCGTTTTGGAGCCGGCCGACGAGATGTTCTTTTAAATTGGGCTTGGAAGCCTTTCTCCTTTCCTCCTCCGGCAGGGCAAGAAGCAGGCGCGTTGCCTGTTCCTCAAGCGTTTCTTCACTCGGAGTAAATTTTTCCAAAAGCGCGATTTGCTGCAAAATAAGACCGAATCTTACCCGGCGCAAGGCGTCTTCCCGCCATGCTTTTTTCAGCTCGTCTTCGGTTTTCTTTATATGTATCAGATAATCCGCCCAGTTGAGCCCCATTTCTTTCAGGGAATTTTGGAGCTCCCAGAGCATGCGCCCAATCTCGCGCTCCATTAGAACTTCCGGAACGGTTATATCGGTTTTTTTTGAAATGGCATCCAGATAATCCATTCTTTTTTTGTCTTTGGCGCGGCGAGTTTTTTCGTAAAGAAGATTTTGTTTGATTGCTTCCCGCGCTTTCGTTTCGTCCCCGGCATTCTCCAAAAACTGCGGGTGCTCTTTTTTAATATTTTCAAATGCTTTCTCAATCTCTTCCGCGCTCACGTCGGCATCAGGACTGCCGGCCAAATTTATCTCGCGCGCGAGCG
>MFHL01000010.1:2295-2364 GCA_001778595.1 Candidatus Giovannonibacteria bacterium RIFCSPHIGHO2_02_FULL_44_11 | reverse complement strand
TAAGCGCCAGTTCCGCCGCCGCGTTTAAAATCTTATCTTCGCCTACTTTTTCAAGAACGGTTTTTTCGG
>MFHL01000010.1:0-2242 GCA_001778595.1 Candidatus Giovannonibacteria bacterium RIFCSPHIGHO2_02_FULL_44_11 | reverse complement strand
AGCGCCAGCTTAAAAAAAACTTCCAATTCCTGCGCCCCGACCTCGGATTCTATTTCTATCTCCGCACTATTTTTTTTGGTTATTTTTGCCATTGGTTTAGATTAGCATTTTTTATCAAAAAATAAAGCCCCGCAATTAATCGCCTTTTTTTGTCTTTTCGTCCGTCAATATTATCCTGGACCCGAAAAGCCCGAGGCCTACAAAGATAAGCCACGAGCCGGGCGCGAATGGAGTAACCAGGGCCAGAACCCCGATGATTATCAAAAAAACTCCTAGTATTTTTTTAAGCATTTTTTTATTTTTACCATAGAAAAATATATGCTCCGATACCGAACGCGGCCGCAACAACACAGGCCGTAATAAATTTTAAAAATCGAACTCTTCGCCCGTCCGCTTCTGTATCAATATTTTGGATAGATTGGTTGCGGTGAATTATTTCATCGTTGCGGACAGACCGAAAAAAGTCATACTGATTTTTCGGATTGCGCCCGTACCACTCAAGAAATTTACTCTCAATTAGTTTGTTCTTGAGATCCTCGTCATGTAAATCAAGAAAGCGGCTGTATTGATTAAATGCGTCTTGTTCAAATAGATAGTTGAGTTCGAATGACCAGCGCGGTCGCACCAGAAATAGTATATATATCGCACAAAAATAAAAGATTGAAAAAAATATGGGCAAAAGCGCGTGTCTTATGCGTCCTGCTCGCTTTTCAGCGCGCGCAAGGTGAGATATGACGATCAAGTGCATAGTTTCATTATCGTGCGCAATTCCGGCATACCGCGCAATACTAGAAAGCTTTATGGCTTTCCGTTCGTCAAAGTAAAAAAATGTAAGAAGCGTATAAACCGCGGAAGACCATGAGCAATATGGTACTCGCGCAGTGATCTCTATCGATCGGAATTTCAAATACGACGGCTCATGTCCATACATGATGTTGCCGAGTCTGACTAATAAACCGCCAATAAAACGCGGCAGGATATTGGTGCGATAGCCATCGTACAGCATTTTATACTTCTCAAGCTTCTCCAAATCGTTGAGTTGCATATTGAGCGCTTCAAACTCCTTATTACCAGCTGTGAATTCCATATAGATATTATATTACAATAAAGCTTGTTTCCACAGATATTAAAAATCCGCCAAGTATTTTTTTAAGCATAATTTTTATATTTATTTGGTGGAAACTAATAAATGACGTTAGAACCTCTTAACCACGATACATGTTTTTCTTGGAGACAATATAGTCGGCTGTATCTTTTAACCGCCTCCATCCTTTTACTGACAGTAGCCACTTTTTACCTTTAGTATCCGTCACCCATAAGTCCTTAATCTCATCTTTTTGTATTCTTTCTAAGAAATTCTGTTTAGTATTTGCGATACTGGAAAAAATCTCATACGGCTGAAGCATTTTGGGCAATCCGTCTACCAGCATAGAAAGCCACTGACCATTTTTAAGCTCGCCACCTACGCTTGCCACACCAATGGGTCTGCGCCCAATATTTGTTATTTGCACAAGCATGCCCGGATTATCAAATTGGTGATTAGGAAGGCTTCCAGCATCAGCAAACAGACCAGTTGTTGAGCTTTTAATATTCCCCAACTCACCAAAAGCGACAGAGAATTCAATAGCAACCTTATCTACCACAAAATCCCTTATGATATTCCAAGCGAGCGCGCCCGTTGCAATGAGTAGAGCGAGCGATGAAATAATGTCAGCATAAGAAGTCTCATTCATACTCTATTTGTTGTCGGCACCAAGAGAACCCAGAACATCTTTCACAGTTGATTTGGACTCATTCATTGTTTTTTTAATATTTTCAATTTCTTCTTCCACAACCATTTCGTAAGTTTTACCCTTTGGCAAGGTTTTTTCGAGAGCCTCTCGCCGCGCATTAACAACCTCTTTCATTTTTTCTATTGCAGAATCTGGATTTCTGAATTCAAGTTTTTGAGATTCAGCACTTATTTCCGAATTGTGGAGAGCATTTGCAATTTGCATCATCATATCTAAATTATTAGATTTTTCTGCTTCCTCACAAACTTTTGCATATACTGCTGCTGACAAAATGCCATTTGACACAGTTTCTTCACCCATAGCTATGCGAATTGCGAGATTAGGATTAGCCCCGTATAATTTGGAAGCTTTTTCTAATTGATTTTTCATTTCCAAACCACTTGTTTCAGTTTTTACTTTTTTATTCCAAAACATATATTGAAACCTTTGTTTTTAATAATTCTTCCATC
>MFHL01000009.1 GCA_001778595.1 Candidatus Giovannonibacteria bacterium RIFCSPHIGHO2_02_FULL_44_11 | reverse complement strand
TACAAAACAACCAAGCGCTGGATAAACATGCTCAACTGTCCGTCATTGAATTTGCCGATGCCCACCCTTCCGTAGCTCGCGAAGGAGGGCCTGTCCTTCCGTAGCTCGCGAAGGAGGGCCTCAATTGCCTTAATACCGAATTTCTAAAAACAAAAATCCCCGCATAGCGCGGGGATTTTTGTTTTGATGGGTTTATCCACAGCCGAGTTTTGTCATGTTGCGAAATTTGCTATAATTATAAATGACATTCCGAACGAGGTATGGTGGGGAAAAAGAAAGAGTTAGTAAAGAGTTGCTGGGGGCGATAGCCGCAGCACAGAGTCTTAAAGACAAAATAAAATTAAATCAAACCATTACCGGCGAGACAATCGGCGGGTTTGCTTGTTTAGGGGGCTGTAATTCATTTGACGGGGAGGTGGCCGAGGCCTCAACGCACCGGCCGTGGTGCGCGTGGAACTACTATATAAAGTGCACCCACTGCGGATATGAAGGAAATCTTGCCAAATACGCGTTAAATGAAAACGGATATCTGTCGGCAAGCCAATGCGAGTGCCAAAGAGCTTAAATTCTGTGATATTATCGAGTCATGCTGGAGAGGCCATCTTACGAAGCTTATGAATCAAAACCGAAGAATGAAAGGAGACAAATTGTTTCCGCTTCAGGCGTTTTAGAGCGGAAGCGTTTTTTACTTTCTTCGTCTCCGGAGGTAAAAGAACGGCTACACAAACTTCAGGATCTGGTTTACGAGCTCAAAAAAGAATACCCCGAACTTATATGTTTTAGTATCTACGGTTCTTTTACAAAGGGCTACGCCATGCCCGAATCTGATATAGACGGTCATTTTATGGTTGACGAGGTTCTAAAAAGTAAAAAACATTCGGAACTGGAACTTGAGTTGCATGAACGACTGAAAAAGGAACTTAATTTGACGGATACACAGATAATAGATACCGATGTTTACTTATGGAGCAAAGAACGATTGCGGAAACTTTGCCACGATCCCCAATGGTGGAATCAGCAGGTACCAAGTCTTTTGTTTTTGATGTCGGTAGGAAGGGGTATTGATGAATATAGGCGAGTTGTTTTTGATGAATTGGAGGGTATGGGAAGCCAAGGAGAGAAGGTTTGGAAAGAAATAATACAATCGCTGATTAATCAGGAAAACGCGGGTTTTTCCGATGAATTTCAAAAGAAACGGCAAAATCTTTACCCTAAAACCTTGGCCGAAGGCAGAAAATATTTTTTGAATGAAGAGCCCAAATTAATGGATGGCAACACGAAAAAAGCTAAATAATAGACCACATTTTATGGTCTTGTCAAGTAAGCTGAAAACTGCTATAATGATGTTATAATGAAGGAGTTGATAAAGAAGTATTTTATCCCTCACGAAGGCAACGACTATAAACCGCATTTTTTCCGCGAGCGCGCAGTGGCGGGTTTCGCGGCTTTTTTATTGTTTATTTTCGCATTAACATTCGTTTATTCCAATGTTGTTTTAGGTAATTACAATTTCTTAGCCCAGGTTTTGCCGCCGGCTCTGGTTGGCTTTGCCAACACCGACCGCACTTCCAACAGTCTGCCCGAGCTTAAAGTGAACCCGCTTTTGGTTTTGGCCGCAAAATACAAAGCCGACGATATGGCTGCGAAAAGTTATTTCGCGCACATAAGTCCCGAAGGCTTATCGCCGTGGTTTTGGTTCGGCAAGGCGGGATATTCGTTCTCTTACGCGGGAGAAAATTTAGCCGTAGATTTTTCCGAGTCAGCCGATGTAAACACGGCTTGGATGAATTCCGCCGGGCACCGCGCGAATCTTTTAAATAAAAACTTTACGGAGATAGGCATAGCGACCGCCAAAGGATTTTATCAGGGGCGTGAGACGACTTTCGTAGTACAGCTTTTCGGGACGCCTTTGCCTGTTTTTGTTGCTCCGCCTAAAACTCCTGTAGCCGCGCCGGTTCCAACAGCTACTAAACCTCCGCCTAAGCCTACCGCCGTTTCGAAAGTTGCCGTTGAAACGGAGACAAAGGCGCCCGCGCAGGTGGCCGGAGAAGACGTGCAGGTTATAGCCCAAAATACAGGCGAAAACAGCCTGTATATGGAAGTAAAGAAAGCGGAAGCTTATAAAATATTATCATCGCCGAACGAATCTCTGGCTTATTTGTATATGATTTTGGGCGCACTTGTCGGCTTGGCGCTTATTGTTATGATTGTTGTTGAAATAAAATACCAGCATCCGCGTCATATATTGTACGGCCTGCTTTTACTTGTTTTGATAGGCGGGCTTATCTATTTAAACCTCAATTTGCTTTCTACCAACGTCCTGATAATATAAAAGTATGTTTAATAATATTTGTGATAATATGAACGAAAAATTAAAGGGATATTTAGGCTGGGCCGGGATAGCGTTTATTGGCGTGTTGTCATTCGCTGTTTTGAGCTATGTGCAGACATATGCCAATTCTATTGAGCCGGGGACCTACCGGAGCTTTTCCGTATCGGGCGAAGGCAAGGTTGTTGCCGTACCTGACGTCGCGGAATTTTCCTTCAGCGTTATAACACAGGGAGGAAAAGATCTCGGCTCTTTGCAAAAAGAAAATACAACTAAGGTCAATAAAGTTATTGAATTTATAAAATCTAAAGGGGTTGCCGCAAAGGACATCAAGACGCAAAATTACAGTGTTGAGCCGAGATATACAAATTATTCCTGCAAGCCTCGGCCGATGATGTACGAATTGCCGGGGTCTTCAGGCTTGTCCGGAGCGGGCACTGTAATTGCTTACCCGGTTGACAGTTCGTGTCCTCCGCCCGATATTACCGGATACACCATAAATCAATACGTATCCGTAAAAGTGAGGGATTTTACAAAGACAGGCGAATTGCTTTCAGGAGTGGTTACGAACGGCGCGAACTCCGTCTCACAGCTTTTCTTTACAATTGATGACCCGACAGTTTTGAAAAATCAGGCACGCGCCGAAGCAATAGCCAAAGCGCAGGCTGAGGCAAAAAACACGGCGCGAGCCGCGGGGTTCAGGCTGGGGAGACTGCTTTCTATTGACGAAGGGTACGGCGGACCGATATATTACACAAAAAGCATGGTAGCTGACGGAAGAGGCGGCGGAATGCCGGAGGCGGCTCCGACAATTGAACCGGGCTCGCAGGACATCACGGTTACGGTCAACCTGAGGTACGAAATAAGATAATAAAAAATCCGCTCCGAAAAAATTCGAAGCGGCTAAGCTTTTTACCTTTGAGGCATTACGATAAAAGTTGGGGCAAAACCTCAATGGTTTTTACTGAATCATCGGCCGAATATTCAGCGTTAATTATTTGATGTTTGCCGGTTACTACGCTCCATTGCCCTCGGTAAGCCCCTTGGTCATACTTCGTCGCTCTTTCAAGCGGATGGCTTCTGTAGTAGTGCATGCTTGCTTTCGGGTCATTTTTTGCTAATTCTTGAATTAGATTAAGAGTCGCAAGATGTTCTGAAATTTCAACTACAGATTTTTTCGGAGCATACAGGTAGCGAGGCTTAGCCTGCCCAACGCAGCCATGGTAACCCGCAAATTCGATGAGCTTGATGATCTCCTCCATAGGCCCGGCGATATCGATTGATGCGATAATCTGTGAGGCATCAGGATCCGTCATCTCGTTGTCTTGGGCATACTTCGCCCGAGTTTCTTTTCTGGACAAATCCACAGTCCATCCTTCACGGACGTAAAAAACTTTATAATCTTTTTCGCCTTCAAGCGCGATCCAAAAAAAGGGATCTGCTGATTGGTCTTTCCATACATCCAGCACCAGTCTTCCTTTGGCCATACACTCTCCTTTGTTAAAGAATCGCTAACAATGATAATATAATTTTTTAAATGAATTGTCAACCGTAAGGAAATGGCCGGTTTTGCGTCTTATAGGTTATAGCAATATAATAGCCGAATGGACGAAATGGAATTCATCAAGTCATATGATGCGTATGCCGATGCGATTTTCAGGCATTGCTATTTCAGGCTGTATGACAGGGAAG
Organism: Candidatus Giovannonibacteria bacterium RIFCSPHIGHO2_02_FULL_44_11; assembly: GCA_001778595.1. Classification (GTDB taxonomy): domain Bacteria; phylum Patescibacteriota; class Minisyncoccia; order UBA11713; family 2-01-FULL-45-33; genus 2-01-FULL-45-33. Next base: position 5,496 of record MFHL01000009.1, on the reverse strand, counting down.
AGGCAAAAGACGCGGTGCAGGAAACATTTTTGCGCGCGTGGAAATATTCAAAAGACAACCGGATAGATAACGTGCGCGCACTTTTATATAAAATAGCCCGCAATATAGTGGCGGATAAGTGGAGAAAGAAAAAAACACTTTCTTTGGACTTGTTGCTGGAACAGGGTTTTGAGCCAAGCGACGGAGAACACAAAAAAATAATGTTAAACGCGGAAGCCAAAAATTTCATAAAACTTCTAAATAATCTTGACGATAATGAGCGTGAAATTGTTATTATGCGCTATGTTGACGGATTGGGCCCGGATGAAATAGCCAAGATAATGTCGGAGCGCGCGGGCCGGATAGGCGAGGCGTTTTCGGCAAATGTTGTTTCTGTAAGACTGAACAGGGCAATAAATAAAATACAAAAATTAATACAATAATATGGAAGATTTCAAAAAAATAAAAGAATTTACCGACGGCGTCCGTTTGAGCGGACAGGAAAAAGCGCAATTGCGCGCGAATATTTTACGCACGGTAAGAACGCAGACGGAACCCCGACATATACTGCAATGGTCGAGTATATTTAGCAATTTTAATCAGCAATTAAAACCTATGACATTTGCAGTTTATGCGGCATTGTTTTTATCCCTTAGTATTGGAGGCGCGGCTTCCTTTGCTGCGGAAAGCGCTTTACCTGGTGACGTGCTTTATTCGGTTAAAACATCGGTAAACGAAAAGCTTAAGGAAGTGCTGGCTTTTTCAACTGAATCAAAAGGAGAAGTTGAAGCAAGTATTTCCGAAGAGAGGCTTGAAGAGGCGGCGGAGCTTGCCGCGCAAAACCGTTTTGACGGCGAAGCCAGAGCAAATCTGGAGGCAAATTTTGAACGGCACGCGGAGAAAGTGCAAATACGGATAGAGGAGCTTCAAAATAAAGGCAAAGGTAAGGCGGCCGCCGATCTTTCCGCAAGATTTGAGAATTCAATAGAAGCGCATTCTCGGACATTGGAAAAATTGGACGGAGAACAAATGGGCAAGTTTTTGCCGAAGATCGGCGCAAGCATGAAAGCGACGGCAAAATTACGCGCCGGCATTGAAGCCCCCGCCACCACCAGCGTTCAGGTAGACTCTGAAACGGTTATAGAAAGCAGGGAAGAAAACAAGACGCCGGAAGATGAAAAATCAGAGAACGATCAGGAAAAAGAAGAGGGTGTGGATAACAGCTTATTCATGAACATTAAATCCCGTCTCGGATTGTGATATCATAAGCAATAAGCAGATTATTAATAAAAAGAGTCGATAATTATAAGTTAAATAGAAACAAATTTATGAATTTAAAAAAAATAGCGGTCGCTTCAGCATTGGCGCTTACATTGGCTTTGCCGGTGTTCGCGGAGACGGCGACTACAACAAGCGCTTTTGACAGTTTGGTTGCCACACTGCAGGCACAGATAGCCTCGTTAAAAACCCAATTGGAAGCGCTGAGAGCGGCAAAAGTAAGCGTTGTCCAAAGCGTGCAGGATGTTAAAGGGACCCTCAAGCTCATTCGTCAATTGGACGAAGGAGTAACCAGCGAACAAGTACGTCTTTTACAGACAATCCTTGCCGCCGACCAGACAATTTATCCTGAAGGGATAGTCAGCGGGTTTTACGGCAGACTTACTGCGCAAGCCGTCAAAAGATTCCAGAAAAAATTCGGCCTTGAACAGGCCGGAAGAGTCGGGCCGAAAACTTTGGAAAAACTGAACAAAGAGCTGGAAAAATTCAATTTGAAAGAAGAGAAAGATGACGATGACGATGATGGAGACGGCAACCGCAACGATAAAAGAATTTGTGTTCCTCCGGGCCATTTGATTGCTCCGGGATGGCTTAGAAAGATTGAAAGAGAAGGAAATGACAGGAGAGGCGGCACCAGCGGTTTGGGCAACATCAGAGACATTACTATCGTTATGCCATGCAAGAGCGCGACCAGCACTCCTCCGGTGGTAACCCCGACACCAACACCTACTCCCACCCCGACTCCTACAGCCACACCTACTCCCACCCCGACTCCTACAGCCACACCAACACCTACTCCGACAGCAACTCCTACTCCGACACCGACGCAGTAAACTCCCGGGTTTGCAATCGGCAAAATACCTGCTAAATTATCAGCAGGTATTTTGTTTTTTTAAAAAATAATGGAAAATAAAATCCATGAAATAGCTCTTACCGGCGGACCGTGCTCCGGTAAAACTACCGGCATCAAAAAAATGCAGAAAAAATTTACCAAAGACGGCTACAAAGTTTTCATAGGTAGAGAGATTGCCACGGATGTTATTTTGGGCGGGGTCGGTGATATGGCTGAACTCGCAAAAAAAGATATGAAACAATTCATAGAAGTTCAGCGGCGGATATTGTGGGAAAATCTTGACCAGAGAAAGAATGTGCTGGAGCGGGCAAAGATATTCCGGAATGAAAAATGTCTTGTTCTTTATGACAGCACCGCAATGGACGGGAAAGCCTATATGCTGCCCGGAGCATATGAAAGAATTTTGAAGCAAGAAAGGCTCACTTATTTTGATGTCAGGGATTGTTTTCACGGTGGAGTGTATTTGGTTACCGCGGCGGAAGGGGCGGAAAAATTCTATACGTTAAAGAACAACAAAGCGCGTTATGAATCAACATTAAAAGCGGCAAGGGAAATGGACAGAAAAAGAAGGAATGTCTGGCTTGGGCATCCGCATTTCAGAATCATAGACAATTCCACGGGCTTCAAGAAAAAAATGAAACGGCTGTACAATACTATCAACTCGTTTTTAGGGAATATTGAGATTGAAAGGCGGTTTTTGCTCGGCTCTCCTCCTGATTTCAGTCATCCGGCACTGGCGGAGGCGGTTAAAATCCCCATAGTACAAGATTATCTTTTGTCCGACGGAGCGACGGAAAGGGTGCAAGAGCGCAGATACGGGAGCTTTTCGGTTTATTACAGAACCAAAAAGATAAAAATTGCCGGTTCCGAATCGGCACAGCAGGAATTTGAAGAGATAATTCCGGAAGAAGAATACCGGCGCTTAAAAGAGAGAAAAGATCCAAAGGCAAGGACGGTATTTAAGAACAGGTATCATTTTATTTATAAATTCCAGCACTTTGAACTGGACCAGATACTCTCTCCGAGAAGGATATGGAAGCTTGAAATTGAGCTTTTGAAAGAAGACGACAAAATATCACGTCCGCCGTTCCTTGATTTTAAGGATGAAATTACCGGCAAAGCGAAATATTCAAATTACGGCATAGCAAGAGGCCTCTAGACAAGGCCTTTTTTTAATGGTATTTTCTCGGCATACGCACTTTGACAGCGAAGGGAGAAAGATTTGGAGAATCTAATTTCCGGCGGTCTTGTAAAGAAAGTTCATGTTGTTGAGTCGAGCACTTTTATTCATCACCCGTTATGCATTGATGTTTTGGGAAACGAGGGGAACGCGGTTGTCGTGCCGTGGCCGACGGTGGAAGATATAGAGAAAGTAAAATCGCGTCCGGATTTAAAAGGTGCGGCGGCTGTTGAAGCGTCAAATCAGTTCAAATATTATCTGAAGCAGGCTAAAGAGAAAAAGTTATCGTTGCGTGAAGGCGTCAAAACAAGGACCGGAGGATGGGTGGCCGTAGATTATTCGGGCGTTTATAACGGCAAGGACACAAAAGATTTACCTAAAGGTTTTGATCCCTGTGCCAGCGTAGGCAACAGGGTTATTTATACAGGACTCAAATGGAAGAGTAGGTGCCCAGATAATATTCCTGTGAAGTTAATAAGCAGGAAAATTACGCTTTTATTGCAAGCCGAAGCTTTGGGGCTTGAGGCAGAGGATTATGAACATGATACAGTGCTTGATTCGTTGGATGATCTTTATACCGGCACAAGGGATATCCGGATAGATTTTGCAAAAACCAATTTTCCAAATGAAATATACAGGGATCATTTTGTCAGTGAAGCGATGGTTTTTAACGCGGTCGGCAAGCTCGAGCTTTATCCGAACCAATGCTGTACATTTATCGGTGAGGACCGCACGAAATTCCTGACCATTTACAAAAGAGCGGAAAAAATCTTCCGTCACGTAGAGTGGCCGCAGAAGAAAAAAGGATTTGTGCCGATAAATATTCCACAGGCTTACGCTTACGCGCTGCTTACCGATCCCGGCATACACATTGTTACCGTAGTAGGTCCCGGAGGCGGAGGAAAAACTTTGGTTACTCTTCACGCGGGAGCGGACCAGCTGGATAAGCCGTTTCTTGAACTTTTAGCATACCGGCCGATCGTTGAGATGGGCGGACGCTCACTGGGCTTTTATAAGGGAACGATGGAAGAAAAATTTCAGCCGTGGACCGAACCTATCTTTGATAACGTTGGCTTGGTCGAGATGAGCATGACCAATCGCGCCATGGCTAAAGAGCTGGTTGAACACAGGCTCAAGATGCAGCCTCTTATCCATGTACGCGGCCGAAGCATTCACGGCAGATTCATTTTTGTAGATGACGCACAAAATCTTACTCCTCACGAAGCAAAAACAATTTGCACAAGACCTGCGGCAAAGTCCAAACTCGTCATGCTCGGCGACCCTGATCCGTTACAAATCGATGAACCGTTTTTAACGCCGTTATCCAACGGATTAGTGTACACGGTCCAAAAGATGAAAGGGTCGGAGATTTTCGGCCATATCATTCTTCCCGAGCCTGTGCGTTCCGAACTCGCCAAAGAAGCCGCTATGCGGATGTAATTTTCATAAAAACGAACCCCACCTTCACAGGCGGGGTTTTTCTTCTCCGGAAATCGTGTTAGAATATGTTTATGAGAGGATTTTCAAGGATTTTATCGCTTATTTTCGTCGTTTTCGCCTTAAGCATCGGGGCGGGCGTGTATTGGTTTTATGAGGCAAATAGAGCAGATGAACTTACGCCTAATCTTGCAAAAAAGATTATTCCGTGGCCGACATCGGTTTCGGATACATCAAACTCTGTAAATCCCGAAACAACGCAACAGCAGATATTATCAACTAACGGAAAAAATATGATAATTTTATCAACGAATTTGGGCGACATATCTTTTGAGACATACAATGCCGACGCGCCGAAGGCGGTAGAGAATTTTATTGCTCTCGTCAAAAAAGGATTTTATAACGGAGTAATTTTTCACAGGGTAATTAAAGGATTTATGATACAAGGAGGCGACCCGACAGGCACCGGCCGCGGCGGACCGGGGTATACTTTCGCGGATGAGTTAAACCCCGCGACTGTTTCTTATAAAGCCGGATACAAAAAAGGAGTCGTTGCGATGGCGAATTCCGGACCAAATACTAACGGCAGCCAATTTTTTATAATGCTTGCCGACTATCCTTTGCCGAACGATTACACTATTTTTGGAAAAGTTGTAAGCGGGCAGGATGTTGTAGATAAGATAGGGCTCTCCAAAACAGATGCCAACGACAAGCCACTGACCGACGCGGTTATCAAAAGCGTGAAGGTTGAGGACTTCGCATCCCGATA
>MFHL01000008.1 GCA_001778595.1 Candidatus Giovannonibacteria bacterium RIFCSPHIGHO2_02_FULL_44_11 | reverse complement strand
CGCGTGATTTTGTAAGTGCGCTCGCTAGGCTCGTATTTCGCGCCCATTATTACGCGATTGGTCCAAATTTGAAACCGCATCATAATATTCGGCCGTACGGCATTAATCCCTCCGAATGTCAGTAAAACAAATCCGACGATGTATTGTTCCATGCCTTACATTATATATTGATTTTTACCCCATTTTCAATTAGGATTTAGCAATATTGGGAGATCGTCTAGCGGTAGGACCCCGCTCTCTGAAAGCGGTAACCTTGGTTCGAATCCAAGTCTCCCAGCAAATATGCTTGCTAAAGTTAAGCTTTTGATTAAGAAATTTAGAGATAAAATTTCCTTTTGGAATCCGAATCTCTTGCAACCCAGTAAGACGGGGCAAAAACCTTTCGGCTCTCTCGGTCTTTTATTCGAATCCAGAGATGAAATTGACGCTTTTATCCTCCAAGAGGTTACTAACCCTCCTATACTATTGAACATTGAAACTCTTTGTTTTACAGAAAATAAATTACAAAAGGATAAATACCTTCAGAAAGTTTTTGATATAACTTCTTCTTTATTGAAGGCAAATGAAAACAGAAGAAAATATATCGAAACCGAAAAAAGAACATTGAGAGAGTTCCTGAAAAAGTCCTCGAAAGATCCGAATCGCCATATTGACTTGACTCTCAATCCTGTCGAACTAAATAGTGAATTTGACGCGTTTCTTTCACAAACACAAGCGACATTGGACTCTTTAGCGCTGACCTTAAACGCTTTGCTCGGACTTAATTTAGATGGCTGGCGGAAAGCACCAAAACAAGGGTTGAAAAGTGGATTTGAAATTATAAGGCAGTTAAAAAAATACCCGAACCATATAAATCGAAGGCGGTACAAATTTGTGAATATATAGATAAAAATGGAAACTGGCTGACGTATCTTTCTTTTCTTAGAGACCAACCTGCACACAAGGGAGGACTCACGAATATTAGCCCGTTGATTTTTATGCGGAAAACGAAGAAAGTATCTTCTCAAAGAATTTTTCACACAGAAACCGAGAGCGAACCAGTCGCAGAGTTCATGACAAGAATTATAAAAGATATCTCACAATTTTCTAGCACTTTTCTATTGATGTCTATATTGATTAAAGCTCCAAACGGGCTTGTTCTAGTAAAAAATGATAAAGATTCCGCGCAGAGATACCATTGGGGAATATCGCAGGTTATTCAGGAAGAAAAAAAGAGTGATGTAGTATGATATAATTCGCTTATGTCCCACATTCACGAAAAAATTGATTTTACCGTAGTGGCCTATATAATAAACAGCTCAAAGGTTTTGCTGGTTTTGCATAAGCAATTAAAAAGATGGCTGCCAATCGGAGGACATATTGAACTCAACGAAGACCCGGAACAAGCTTTATTTAGAGAAATAAAAGAAGAATGCGGGCTAGAAATTGAGATCATCGGCAAAAAGCCCGATTACAAGGATGATATCACGCAGCCGCTCTATTCGCCGGCATATCTCGATATACATAAAATATCAGAATCCCATCAGCACGTCGGCATGGTTTATATTGCGAAATCTAAATCAGCGGAAATAAAACTTGCCGAGCAGGAACACGACGAAATAAGGTGGTTTACGGAGAGCGAGCTCGACGATCCCAAATATAATCTTTTGCCGGGAACAAAATTCTACGCGAAAGAAGCGTTCAAAATAGCTTCAAAATAAATTTCAGCTTCGTACCTGTCTGCGCAGGCAGGCCAAACTCCGGCCGAAAAAATACAATTGCCCGTGTCCTGAATCTGAAGTATAATGTCTAAATGAAAGAATCAGAAAAAAATCAAGACCGCTTAATTGAGGATCCAAATGAATTGGCGCTCTTTTACATTCAAATTGCCCGCAAATTAGCGGAAGAAAAATTGGCAAAGGACCCGCAGGCAAAAATTTTAGAACAGGCAATCGATCTTATGAAAAAACATGAGGAGCTTCTTGAAAGATATTCTCAAGAAACAAATCCTGAAATAAGAGAAAATTTACGCGCAATTTCTGAATCAATTGGAGATGAGGCCACGGAATTACTCAATCGTTACGAACAAAATAGGGCAGAAATTGAACGAATGTACGAGGAAGTCTTCGGAAAAAAGAAATAGCAAATCTTGCTATAATAATCCCATGAAATCGTTAAGGGACTTATTGTGTGCCGAAGCTCACGGATATAATTATTAAATATGCATATTAAAGAAGTCTGGAAGGAACATCCTTTATATCAGCAAAAAAAGATAGAGCTAATACCCACGGAGTGGGTTTGGAAATATTGGGGGCGCGACGTGTCTCCCGAAGCTGATTTGCTGGACGGCACTATTGTGAGCATAAACGAGCTTTGGGAAAATATTCTTGAAGTGGGCCTGCACAATCCGTTAATAATGCGCGTGGGCCTGAAAAATAAAAAATTCCGGCTGGAAGCAGGAAACCACCGGATACAGGTATTTCATCAGCATGGGGTGCGGTTAATTCCCGTTACCGTGCAGATGCGCGAAGAGTGCGGGCCTCATCTTGCTGATGTGATGACGGATGCTTCCCACAACTTTGACGCTCCTGAAGGATTTCTTATATCCAAAATTACCGATGAGTATATGGCGCCGAGCGAAGTTTTTCCGGACCTAAAAAATTTGCAAAAAAATGCTAATATTTAATCTAATGTTATAAATATGGGGATTTTGAAAAGCGGGCGGATATAATTATTAAAAAAGAGTTGAGTATTATTATTTAAGTAGTATAATTTAAACATGGAGTTTATTTTTATCGTTTTGCTTCTTTGGACGGCGCTTTACGTGGTCGCCGATATCCTTTTGAGACTGCTCTTTAAGTATTATTTCAAGGAATACGAAATGGATAAGAAAAGCATAAACGCGATATCTTTCAAAATAGCCGGGGCTTTTCTTATCACAAGCATCATCTCTTTCTTCTGGGCCCGCAGGCTTTTCATAAAAGCGGGCATGGAGAAAAAAGACGCATCTAAGATATCTGCTGTCTGGATAATTATGCTTGTGCTAATCTCGAGCGTAGTTTACGCAATATGGTCCGCTAACCAATACAGCTTATGAAAATATTTTCAAAAATAATGCCGAAGCGGAATTTGCCGTCCGGCACAAAGGTCAAACGCCTGACCTTGTACCCGAAGAATCAAAATTTGTCTGAAAAACCGGAGGAAGCCGCGGAAGTGCCCGGGACGCCCGAAGAACAGCCGAAAGGACACTGGCAATGGGTTCCTACCAGAGAGAAACCAGAGATGCAGGCACCCGGAAAACTGCCTTATTTTAAAGATCTCCCGCCAAAATACGAAGAGCCGGCGCCTCCGCCGCCAACCCCTAAACCGGGCGTAAGCGACGCTAAATTTTTTGTCATCGGAGTATTCATCATCGCCATAGCCATAATTATTGCCATTATAATCGGCAGTACCGATGATGACTGGAACTGGGGCGGAGGAGGCGGGCTGAACTGTCCGACTACCTGTAATAGCACCGTCGGGGTTACAGTAGATCAGCGCTGCGCTTGTCCGTCTCCTTGCTTGCGCTCTTTCAAATCAACAAATCCACCCGGAGTGAGCGGAAATTATAAACAATGTTATAGATAATTAATTAAAAAATGAAAAGAAAACTTATAATAATCGCAATTTTACTCGTCCTTATACTGGCCGGTTATCTGACTTACCGCTACTTTTTCTATACCTGTTGTGCCCTTCCGCCCAAAAGAACCTCGCCAATAACTTCGAACGGATCGGTTAACGATCCGTTTTTGAGCGATCCCGGCCTTTTGTATGCCAAACGCGCTCTTATTGGCTTCTGCCGCACCAAGTCCGGGAACGGAGGCAGCTGCCATTTCAACACCTATTTATATTCTTCCGGAAAGCTGATCGTGGAATCGGGTGAGCTCGCCATGACGCCTGAGGGCGAGAAAGCTGCCGCCTACCCTACTGTTGAAAAACAGCTGAATAAAAGCTTAATGGATAAAATAGTCACGCAGATACGGGACTCGGAAATTATGACCAAGCCTTGCGAAGAGGAACTGATAATGGATTATTACGTCGATTATTTTATAAATCTGGACGATGTAAAAAAAGAAGTCAAATTTCCCGGCTGTGAAGCCGAATTCAAGGCGATAGACGCGCTTATCGGCACGGCAGTTGAAATATAATTATGAAAAAATTTAAACTTATTTTGATAATTCTTATAGTTCTGGCGGCGCTGATTGCTGTAGCCTACATCGTGACTCCTGTGGACAGCGAAAGAATGTTAGAAAGGCCATGGTTTAAATAATTTCATGAAAAAGGCCATTGCCCTTGTTTTCTTCCCCGTCTAAAGCCGTGCTAGCTCTGAATCGTACCGGCTATGAAAAAATAAACCCTAAGACGGTTGGGAAAAAAGCGCCGCACAAAATGCCGGAGGATTTGCGGAAAGCCATTGTTTCAATGTCCAAAGCCAGATCGGCGCGGGAGGATATTACGCCGCTCGCGCGGAATGAATGGGTTTGCTGGGTTACATCAGTCAAGAAACCGGAGACGAGGAGACTGCATGTGGAGCGCGTACGCACGGAGCTGATAAAAGGAAAACGCCGGCCTTGTTGTTGGGCCGGTTGCCCTCATCTTTAAAATAAAATTGCTACGCAGGGAGGTGTTTAGGAAGTGTTGCACTTCAGACTAGAATTCAGCCGTAACGCTTGACATTTGCCACGGTAGTGTGGTATTGTTGTACCAGAATTGAGCTCAAGAAAGGAAAAAATAAATGGCCGAATCAAATCCGAGCAAAGAATGGACACGCGCTGAGCGCTATCAGGTTATCGCTAAAATCGCAGATGAAATGCGGAATATGATGAACCCTGTGGTTCGTAGGGAATATGTGCACGAATGCGCCAATCGGATCACCTATCTTTTACAGCAAGGAGCAGATTTTCTCGAGTCGAACCGCGAACACATCCTGAACGGCTCAGAATTGTCGTCGGGAAGTTTTGTCAAATGCGTTAAACTGTAAAAAAATCTTAATGTAGCAAAGGCACTTGCGAAAGCAGGCGCCTTTTTGTTTTTCTGCCTCAAACTTTCCCGCATCTTAAAAATCGTGTTAGTATAACAAAATGGGAATTTTTAATAATTCAGAAAAAATAAAAGTGCTTTTCGTGACCACGGAAGAATTTCCGTTCGCGAAAGTAGGCGGATTGGGCGAGGTAATGTTCTCATTGCCCCGCGCCCTTTCTCGCGCCGGATGTGACGCGCGAGTGTTTATACCAAAATACGGAAGCATCAAAAAGGAATTACTAGACAAGGCAAAATATGTTTATGAAGGACTTACGGTGCCGACCGACCCCGAGCGCGCGACGAAAGACCTTTCCTGCAACATACTGAAAACGGAAGCTTCAGGCGACTCGCATAGCCCGGTAACTACTTATTTTTTGGAAAATCAGGAATATTACGAGCTGCGCTCCAATGTTTACGGCTACAAGGACGACAATTTAAGGTTCGCCCTGCTTTCGCGCGGATGCTTGGAATTCCTCAATTCAACCGATGACTGGCTGCCGGACATTATCGTCACCACCGACTGGATGACGGGATACCTGCCCAATTATTTAAAAACAGATTACAAGGATTATGTCCATCTAAAAAACATCGCTACTGTTTTTTCCATACATAATATTTTTTCGCAGGGTCCGTCACGGCGGCACAGATTCATTCCGCAGACCGAATTGGATGACGGGCACGGGAGCGTACCGAACCTCTATTCGGAGCGCATGCCGCATATCAACGCAATGAGGCGCGGGATTATGTATTCGGATTTGGTAAACACCGTATCTCCGGCATACGCGAAAGAAATAATGACCCAAGAATTCGGCGAGGGCCTGGACGCGCTGCTCACGGAAAAAAGGGATAAATTCGTCGGCATACTGAACGGGATGGATTATGAAACAATGAACCCGGAAAAAGATACTAATCTGGCAAAGAATTATAACTGGAATTCTGTTGAAAAACGTTCAGGAAACAAGTTAGCTTTGCAAAAACACTTCGGTCTGCCGGAAAACGAAAATGTGTTTGTGGTAGGGATGGTTTCCAGGCTGGACAGACAGAAAGGATTGACGCTTCTCGAACCGATTATGGGCGATTTTTTGAAAGCTACCGACTCGCAAATGATAATAGTCGGAACCGGCGATAGCCAAATAATGGATTTTCTTCATGGCGCGCAAAATAAATATCCCGATAATATGCGCGCGCATCTGCTCTACGACCCTCTCCTTCCGCATCTTATTTACGGAGGAGCGGATGTCGTTTTAATTCCATCCAGATTTGAACCCTGCGGGCTTACCCAAATGGAAGCAATGAGATACGGCTCAGTGCCAATTGCCAGGAAAACAGGAGGACTCGCGGATACAATAGAAGATTTTAATCCGACCAACGAAACCGGCACAGGATTTCTTTTTAACGAATTTGATTCTATGCAGCTTTTGATATCCCTTATACGGGCATTCGTTAACTGGAAACACAAAAAAAGCTGGGCGGAGCTGCAAAAACGCGCGATGTCGGTGGATTTTTCATGGGACCATTCGGCCGGGGAATACATTAAGCTTTTTGAACGCGCTCTAAAAATGAAAAAAAGTGAAGATATACAGGGCGATAAACTTCCCACGCCAACCCTTCCTTCCTGATAAAAATTAAGACCCTTAAGCGTACGCATTGTGGTAAAATAATATTATGAAAAAGACCATTTTTATACTCGGGTTGTCAGGGCTTGTATTCGCCGGTTATTTGAGCGCGATTAAGCTCTTCAACGAAAAATGCGCTTTCAACGAGGCATGCCCATACTTTTTAGGGTACCCTGCGTGTTATTACGGATTTGTGATGTACCTTGCGATTGCCGTGCTGGCAGGACTATTGGTTCTGGGCAAATGGGATGAGCGGAAAACAATAACGTCCATACTCGCCGTTTCTTTTCTGGGGATTATTTTCGCGGGATATTTTACTGTCGGCGAACTGCCGGTGCTTTTCGCGGAGGGCTTCTCCTCTTACGTGCTCGGATTGCCGACCTGCGCGCTCGGTCTGATATTTTATATCGCAATTTTTATATCGGCGCTGACTCTCTATCCGCGGACAGAAAATAACAATTTGTTAAAATAATATTTATGAGCAGAGATTTTAGCGGCCAAGAAATAAAAAACCACCTTTCAAGCAAATTTTGCAGGATTTGCGGAAAAGAAGCCGACGGCTGGAAATGCCCGAAATGCGGAAAAGAGGCGGCCGAGTTTGACCCGTTCCACTGGAAAGAATGCGAGTTCCGGGCAAAAATGCAGACCAAATGCAAAGGCTGCCAACAAGCCGAGAACAACTGCACATGTCTCGCGTCAAAATAAATATTCTTTTTTTATGCGTGATTTTTTCCGCGTCGTCGGCGCATGCTGAAACAACGACCGTGCCGAACGATTATTTACGGATATTTTATTATAGGAACGGCGCAACGGCGCGCGCTTCGTTTTTAAAAAATTACAAATCGGTGGACGTACTCGCTCCTCAAAGCTACGCGCTGGACAAAAACGGCGCTTTAAAGGGCGATGTCAACAATACCATTCTTGCCTTCGCTCTGAAAAATAATATTAAAGTTATGCCGTTGGTCACGAACGGCGTTTTTGACCAAAACAGCGGGCATTCCGTTTTAGACGATATTTCCAAAAAAAATAACTCTATCCGAGAAATGATAGCCGAAGCAAAAAAATTCGGATATTGGGGGTGGCAAATAGATTTTGAGCAGATTGACGCCTCTTACCGCGATAAATTTTCGTCGTTCGTCTACAAAATGGGGCGAGCTTTCAGAAAAAGCGGACTTGTCCTTTCCGTCGCGGTCGCCGCGCAAAATTCGCAGGACCCGTCCGCCTACCCCGATGGAACCTGGCAAAACATGGTCGGTGTTTACGATTATGCCGCGCTCTCCCGTGGGGCGGATTTTCTTACCATAATGTCCTACGACGACCCGAATTCAAAAGGTCCCGTTGCGAGCCTGCCGTGGACAAAGCAGGTTTTGGAACACGCGCTTCAATTCGTCCCGCCGGAAAAAATCTCTCTGGGTCTGGGATTTTATTATTGGAAATGGAACGATACAACTACAAAGCTGGTAGAGATAGGCGGATATTCAGGCATGAAAAATGTTTTTAACAGATATTATTACACATTTGGCTACAGCAATGAACACGACGCTCCTTTTATAAAATATAAGGTCAAAAAAATACCTTATACGCTCTGGTATGAAAACGGCAAAAGCGTCGCAAAAAAAATAGAACTAATAAATAATTACGGGCTTGCGGGTTTTTCGGCGTGGGCGCTAGGGCTTGAGGTGCCAAGTGTACAGGCTATAATTAAAAAATAATGCGCACTGACGAACAATTGGCGGAGCTGGCAAAAAAAGTATCCGCGAAAACAATTGAGCTGAATCTGACTTTGAACGAGGAATTAAATTCACACCTCAGGACTCCCGGATGGCTTGTCTCGCATCCGGATATACAAAACAAGATCTGGCGCGAAACCGCGTATCTGGGCTGTTATGTAACTCAAAAAAAATTCTCCGCCGGAATGAGCAATATAGAGATGAGCAAATTCACGGCACTGTTCAGAAAAGAATTTATGTCCTCCGTTATCAGCAAATCTTTCAAGCTGGACCCTATTGCGGAAGAAGGCGCCAAGCTTATGATTGAGAGCGATTACGACAACAAATTAAAAAAATACGAAGCGTATCAGGGGCGCGCCGCCGTCCTTTTTAAAGACGAGGTGCAGGGTTACCTCACGGCCCAGACCAGAAAAACCAAAATGAATGAAAACGCGCTGGGAAATGAAATAATGTCTAAAACCGGCTCGCTTTTCGGGCTTGCCGGCAAAACCGCGCCTGATTCCCCGATTCCGGACGACACTCTTATATCCGTCGGCGAGAGCGCGGTAAGATTATTTGACGCGGCAACCATATAGACGGCAAAGTTGACTTTTGGGCAAAAATAGTATAGTATTGACGTTACGCCCTGATATGGCGTTTTTTATTACCTAAATACTATGAATTACCTATTTTTAGCAGCAATTACAACGTTTTTTTCGTTCCCGCCTGCCATTTATGAACAAAACTTTGTGCCTCCGCCGGCCGTCGTAAGCCGGGCTATTCCCGCGGTTTTAGGGCGCATTGCAATGTGCGAATCGCAGGGCAAACAACACGATGAAGACGGCAATATTCTCCTAGGCACGGTCAACAAGTACGACATCGGCAAATACCAGATAAACGCTCTCTATTGGGACGATGAAGCTAAAAGCCTCGGCCTTGATATCTACACCGAGGAAGGCAACGAAGCATTCGCTTTGGAGCTCTACGATAGATACGGCACATCGCCGTGGAAATGGTCAAAAAAATGCTGGAACGTATAAAAAAATTCCGGTCATGACCGGAATTTTGATGTTTGGTTCAATCGGCACTAAATTCGTTTAGCAACATAAGAAAAAGTGCTTGAAAATGCTCTTTTGCCGCTTCCGAAGCATAGTGAGCAATCATTGCCCCTTTTTCCAATAATTGTCCATGCAACGCGCTGGCGTGCTTAGCAATTACTTCCGCAACAAATCCATGCGAGTATCCGGCTCCTACTCTGTATTTGAAAGACAAACGGGAGAATATGCCGTATGCTCTTGCGTAATTTACTTCAAGCTCCAAAACTTCTCTGACGGAGATACCGCTTGAAATTATCGCATTGAATACAGCGTTGAATGGATATCCGTCATTCGCGTCTTTTATAGCTTCCTTTGCGAAATATGAACCGTACTTGAGCTCGGGTCTTCCCGCATTCACAGCAACATAGTCTCTGCATTCTGCAGCCAACATCTGTCCAAAATCCGCAAGCGTGCCCAATTCGTTCGGCAACACAGCCTGCCTGATGCAAACCCAGTTTACGGTGTTAAAACCCTGTTTTAAAACAATTTCGGAAAGCGGAATCGGAATATATTCTTCCCGTGGCTCATATTCCAGCGGTTCTCCCGGAATCCTTACGAGCAAATGATTCGCTCTCAACAATGACGGGTTTGTATGCAGCATAATTCAATCCTCTTTTTTTTAGAAATCTATTTACTTTTTTAGCACAGCTACATTTTCTTGTCCAGATGATCCATCGCGTATTTGAAGTCTCCGCCGGTTTTTTTGCCCGGATTAAAAATATTGTCCGGATCAAAAGCTTTTTTTGTCTCAACAAACAATTCGTAGACCTTCTCCCCGAACGCCTCTTTCAGATACGAACTGCGGATTATCCCGTCATTGTGCTCGGCGGTGATGGACCCTTTGAATTGAAAAACTAAGTCGTACACTTCGCGCGAGAGCTTTTCTATTGTGTCTTTCGCCGACGGCTTTGAAAGGTCCATGAGCGGAATTATATGAAAATTCCCGTCGCCCACGTGTCCGGCGA
>MFHL01000007.1:13051-28559 GCA_001778595.1 Candidatus Giovannonibacteria bacterium RIFCSPHIGHO2_02_FULL_44_11 | reverse complement strand
CGGGCGGGTCAAAGGGCGTGGTTGCCGGAAAGCCGGATATGGGCACAATGATGCAAAAACAAATGCTCTATATATTTCCGGTTTTGATATTTATGATAGGGTTTAGCCTCCCGTCCGCGGTTGCTCTTTATTGGACAACGATGAATGTTTTTGCTATAGTCCACGAAGCAACAGTAAGAAACAACGCAAATAATGAACGAAGACAACAAACAACAAATTGACCTTATAGAAACTACCATTAAAGACGTTCTCGGCTGTTTGGGCATTTCTTATGATTTGGAATTCCAAGAGGGAGGAGACGGTTCATGGTTCCAGATAAAAACAAACGACGCACCGCTTTTAATAGGCGAAGGAGGGCAAAACCTTGCCGCGCTCAACCATGTTGTTAAAAAAATAGTTGAGAAAAAAAATCCTGCCGGCGGCCAATTCAGGTTTTCGCTGGATATAAACGATTATAATAAAAAAAGAGTGGAGGAAATTAAAGACCTCGCGCGCATGCACGCCCAGCGGGTCAGATATTTTAAAAAAGAAGTTGAGATGCGTCCGATGAATGCCTATGAAAGGCGCGTGGTCCACTATGTTCTTCAGGAATACCCCGATATCGCGACTGAAAGCCGCGGAGAAGGACTTGAGCGCCGCGTCGTGATTAAACCGTTGAATCTGGTTTAGAAAAAAATAAGTGAATTTGACATACCATGCGCGTAAGTTAATATTTATAATATGGAATCACAAGAAACAATAAAAAACCTAGCCGACTTAAAAAGGACGATTTTAACAAAAGAAATCAATCAACACACAGAGTCCTTAAAAGAAAAATTTGACGATATTCCTAACGGTCAATTTCCAAGTAAATTACCAAATATTGATTCAATATCTGTTATTTCTGCCGGCGAAGGCATGGAGAAGGAAATTCAAGTAATACTTTTTTATAAAAACAAGCTCAATAAAGACGCGCACTGTACCGTTTCTATAGACAGGAACGGCGTGTTTAGCGGCGATTATCCAGATGTGAAAATTGATAATGACACATTAAAAAACGAAATACTCGGACTTATCAATAAAATTAGCGCGGGATTTTGGAAAAAAACCAATATTGAAATATTATCCGAAAAAGATGAAGGGCCGGAAAAAGGACCTGCCGACGGAGATGGTCCGGAGAGCAAACCCAGCTTACCGGACCCGGACAGATTTCCGTTTATGGAAAATCAGCCAAGATCTTTATTCGGATTTGTTAATGTGCTTGATGGTTTCAATGGATATCGCGGAACAGTTTTCCCAAAGGCGATTGTTTTAGAAAATGAGCGTAAGGGCAATGCCGCATTTATAGTTGATTTGACGGAACCAATTGAAGTGGACGAAAAAGTTTTTGAAAAACCGCCTTCATCGCGATTTACAAGGGCGGAAAGCGAGGTTATTTTAAATAAATATTGGAAGCCTATTGCTGAAAAAGCGAAAACAAAAAAAGAGCTCGTGGCTTTGGGCGCTGAACGCGTAATCCACTCTCAAAACACCTGGAAAGAAAAACTCCAAGCCGCTATTGATAAGCGGGTTTAAAAAACAAAAGGAATTTTGTGCCAGCCGATGCCCACATTTCGGGTCTGAAAGACCATAAAAAGGCGTAGGCGCGCTCAAATTTTTTCTTTTTTATTTTAACTTCATACTCCAGAGGAAGCCTGTGGTTTTGTCCTGAAAAGCAATAAAAGAATCGTCGCTAAGGATTATCGGGCGGATGATGTCCGCGGAAGAGGCGGCAATATTTGTTGTTTTTCCATCGGATGTGTTTATGGAAAATATATTGTCCCGGAAAGAAACCGCGCCCTGCCACCAAGTATCGGGATATTTTACACTCGGCACGTTCATCGGCGCGGCGCAGTAAGCGTATGTTTTAAGGTTGCTCGGGAAAACGCATTTTTCCGCTATTGTAAGCAACTCCAATTCTTTTTCCGCGGAAGATTTAATGTCTATATATTTAAGAGGCTGTATCTGTCCCCCGCCGCTCACAGTTGAGACGATTACTCCTGTGCCGTCCTTATTCCACGCCGCGTCCAGCCCAAACCCTTCGGCGACTTTAGAAAAGCTTCCTCCGGCCGGCGTGAAAGTGTACAAATATCCGCGGGAGGCGTAGGAAGATTTTGTTTTAACCGCTAAAAGCGAGGTGCCCGGCCACGAAAGCTCAAGATCAGGAAGAATGTTATCTAAAATCTTTTTTTGATTTTTATAATCCGCCGTAGCCGTAAAAATATTACGGGTTGTTCCCAGATTGTTGATGAACGCCATAGATTTGCCGTTTGGCGAAAACGCGACGTCGGAAATTGTGTCCGGCAAGAAAGTGGTTTTCGGCGTGGACGTTGCTTTATAATCTATCAGTAATTTTCTGATAATTCCCGCGGAGTTATAAAAAACCACGGCTGTTGTTCCTCCCGGAGCCCAGACCACTTTCATTATTTGGGCGACGGTAAAGTTGGAAATTTTTGTTTCTTGGTTTGTGCCGTCGGCTTTTCTTTCAAAGAGATGCCCCAGCGCTTCGGGAATATTTTTATGAAATCTTATCAGGCCGGTATCGGCGGAAGAAAGCGACACAATCCTGTCATCGGTAAGTTTTATTTGCGTGCCGATAGGAAAACGGGCAACCTGATCGGCGCTTAAAGCGGAACTGTCGGCGTTTTGAATGTTTGATACGGGCGCGATTCCCGAACCGTTTGTGCCTCCTCCCGTCTGCGAAGCGGTATCAGTTGATGAGGGAGTTTTGCTGGCGGAAGTCGGAAATTGGTCTTGAAAACCGACTATATTTAACGGCGTTTTTCTGCCGAAAAAGAATACCGCACCTCCTATCAATAAAATTACTGCCGCGGCGATTATTATTGTTGTTTTATTTAAATATTTTTGCATATGTTTAGGTAGTCATATTTTAAGGAAGGTTTGGTATATTTAACGCGCCGCAGGCCACCAAATTGGTGTTGATTGTGTTCAAAATCAACCATGAGAGGAGCGCCAGAAGCAAACCCCATATCGCCGCCCAAATGCGGTCTTTGGCGTCTTCTTTGCTCGTAAGGCCCTCGGAAAGCGAATATTGCATTCCTCCTACTACTAATTGAACAACGGCTATTACCGCGGCAAGGCCGAATATGTAGGGCATTATTCCGTTTACGTATTGGCAAAATGTATCCGCGCTGCTTATGCCGCTTTCGGTGCCGATGCCCGGAATCGGCTGGGCAAGAGTAAACGCGCGCACGGCGAAAGCAAAGCCGAACAACAGAGGGGAGAGCAGATAATATAAAATTTTATTTTTTAATTTCATTGGGTTGCCTGAATATTAAATGACCCGTTTGTGTTTTGGTGTATTGTTTTTTTGTCGTTTATATTAAGCGAGAAATTTGTAAGCGATATCGCGTTTTCAGGAGCGGTTATTTCCAGAAGCAGCGGATTTTTGCCGGCGGGCTGTTCAAATTTTTCTCCGTTTGCGTTCCAGCTCATTACGGCCCTGTTCAAAGAAAACAAATCAAAAAAGTAAGGCTCGGCCAGTATGGAAATATTACCACCCCCTCTTACGCCAAAAGACACGTTTGCGTTCCCCGCGCGTCCCGTAAGAGGATTCATTTCATAAAATAAAAGTTTTGGTTCGGCGGTTTGTATGCTTGCGGTTTTTTGCGCGGAAATTGCGCCGGACAAACTGCTCACTTTTACTTTTATTGAATAGGATGTTCCGCCGGAATCAAACAAAGAAAATATCATAGTATTCCGTCCCGGACCCGATTGGTCGCGCAGCTTTTCTCCGTTCAAAGACCATTCATATATTAAATTTTGAGGCGCAATTCTCGCGCCCGACAAAAACAAATGAGGCACCGCGTATACTTCCACTGTTCCTGCGGCGGAAGCCAAAGAAGAGCCTCTGTATAATTGAGGGGTATATGTTAGAGGATTTAAAACAATATCCACGTCAGCGATATAAATAGTTAAGCTTTTTGAAAACACGCGCCCGTCTGTCGCGGTTAACGAAACATCAATTTTCATTGAAGAGCCGAGAGGACCGGCGGTAAATGTCTGGCTGGTAATACCTAAACCGGAGGCAACGGCCTTCCCGTTTAAAAACCATTTATAATTCGCGCGCTGCGCGTCTGTGCTGTATGTTTTTGTTTCAACTGTAAAAGTTTCTCCCGCTGACGGGTAAGCCGGGCTGGAAGCAAGAGACAGGTCCGCGACTTTCGTATCTATCGCCGCACCCGCATTTTGCGACGCAAAAACCGTGATTAAGACTAAGAATATTATTGAATTTTTATAAAATATTTTCATATTTATGCGGCCATAACTTCTAATGCTTTTCCGCCGGGTATCATATTTTCCGCTTGTTTTTTATAATCATTTATCACGTGTCTTATTGCCCAGCCCGTCCAAAAAGGTAAATTGTTGCCGATGGGTATTTCTTCCACAACAAATGCTATTGATAATTCAAGGAAGACATTACTTGATTTATATCCCCACAGCTTAAGCAATATAAAGAAAGTCAACACGGCATATACGCTTAATATTAAGTTTATCATAGTACTTAGGCCCAGCGCTATGGCACCCAGCGCTGCTCCGACAACCGGTATAACCGCAAGAAGCCCGCTTAAGCCGGCGCCGAAAAAAGATGCGAAAAATTGAACACCATCAAAAAATATAGCAATGGCAATCAATAAAATAGAACGCATTGCCGTCATCTTCCCGTCTTTTTTATTTCTTTTTGTTTCGTTCATATTTATTGGGGGGTAGTACTTGTACTCTGCGCGAAGTCTTGTTTGGCCTTTTTTATCGCCAAAAGCTGGGCGGGGTCGGAAGTAATAAGCTGGTCTTCGGTATAGGAAGCAAGTATTTTAATGGCGACGTGTTTTAAGCCCGCAAAAAAAATTCCTTCGCCGACATCCGACTCCAGCAATAAGAATTTTTCTTCGTCCGTAAGATTAAATGTTTCTTTCAAGATATCTATTGACGCGGGAGCCTGGCGCAGAAGTATTTGTATTGATGAGTTTGTTATTAACGGTTTTCCGTAAGGCGAACTTAAAAAGTCGGTAACGTCCTGTGTTACGGTGGCTAAGCCCAAAAAATATTTTCTCGCGCGCTTGGCGATGCCGAAAAGGAAAGAGGCTCCGTCTTCATTTTTCATTATCCACCACGCTTCGTCCACAATCAGCAGCCTTTTTTTGAGTGTGGTGCGTACGGCGCTCCAGATATAATTGATGATTATATACATTGCGACCGCGCGCAATTCATCTTCCATGTCGCGTACAGAGAAGACCACAAATTTTTGGTTGATATCCACGTTGGTCGGCTGGTTTATAAATCCTGCCCATGTTCCCTGGGTAAATTTCCTTAGGCGCTGTGCGATAGACTCTCCTCCCTCCATATTTGCCACAACTAGTTCAAGGTCCGACATTACGGGCGGAACGGCTTTTGCGAAGTCGGATTCGGAAGTAATGTCGCGCGAGGCGTAAGTTTCGGTTATGGCGTGATCTATGACCGAATCTTCTTCAGGAGTAAGCCCGCCGAGCATGATGCGGAAAAGGCCGACCAGATTGATGATGTGGCTTCTTAAAACATCAGCGGGAGATTCGTCTTCGCGGGGAAGAGGCAGGTCAAAAGGGTTAATATGATGTTTTGATGTAAGTGAAATATTAAAATATCTTCCGCCGGTGGCCTCCGCCAAATATTCATACTCGCGCTCGGGGTCTATTACTATCACATCCGCGTCGAACATTATGGAGCGGAGAATTTCCAGCTTGGTCGCGTATGATTTTCCGGCACCGGCTTTCGCGAAAGTGACGGAATTATAATTTTCCAGGCTGAAGCGGTCAAAAAGGACAAGTGAATTGTTGTGGGCGTTTATTCCATAAAGAATTCCTTTGTTTGAGGTAAGATCAAAAGAAACGAAGGGAAAAATGGAGGAAACCGGCGAAGAATTCAGGTAATTATGGATTTTAAGCATGTCTGTTGCCGTCGGGAAAACCGAATCCATACCTTCTTTTTGTTGGAACAGCGCGGGTTTTATATACACGAGCCTTGCTTCCAGTACGGATTTCATATCAGCCTCAACCTTATCAAGCTCTTCAACGGTGTTTCCGTATACTGTTATATAAAGGCCGAACGAAAAGAGTCTTTCCTGTGCTTGCTGGAGCTTGTCGCGCAAATCTTCCAAGTCCTGATAAGCGGTATCTAAAATCGGGTCTCTTACCAGTCCTTTTTCCTGACGCATGTGTATCTGCGACTGCACTTCGGCAACCTTCCTCTGCATTTTTCTTAAAATTATCGCGGTATCCACCGGATGAATGAACATTGAAATATCAAAAACCTTGTCCATATTGATTATCGGGGAAAACCAGTTTGTCGTAAGAATTCTCGGGAACGAAAAAACAAAAAGCGTCCGCGCCAATTTTTCTCCCAAACGGACATAGTTTGCGGAGACTTCAAGAGCCGACGGAGCAATGACATCTTTCAATTCCAAAACGGCGGAACGGTATATTTCTTCCGGGAAAACCGGTGTAATCTCCGGCCCTTTTGATTTCTTTTTAAATAAGTCTGCTAGTGCCATATTTTTATATATCCGCCGTAATCGGAGGCGGCTTGCCTTTTTCCAGCTCGCCCGGATTGTACAGGCCGTAAAAAAGTTCAATAAGCTCTTCTGTGTTTAAGGGTGCGCAGCGCACTCCGGTGCGGATGAGGCCTTGTAAAACCGCGTCTATCCTCTGCCAAAGCTGGTTTTTGTATTCTTCAAATTTTTCAGCTTGCATCGGGTCTGTTTTTTTAGTTTTGCCGACCTGGCTGAAAGAGCGGGTCAGATTTTTAAAGATATTTCCCGGGTCCGAGGTTGAAGCCGAGCCGAAAGCGGGCGGAGAAAAAGGGACCACCACATAAAAGCTTTTGGTTACAATATTTGCCGCGCGGACGAACGTGCGCACAAATTCAATATATTCGGTAATTTGTATCTTTAATAATTCATTGGTCTGCTTAGCTTCCGCCTCGCGCAGGGTTTCTATGTACGGCTCAATATTTAATTTGCGCGAACTCATAAAAAATTGCAGGGAAAAATCCAGGGAATTCAGAAAATTCTGGAATTGCATTATTATCGCGGTCTGCTCATCGGTGCTTTTTAGCGCGAAATTCAGAGAAGAAGCCATGAGTACGGCGCGCATTGTGCGGTCTTTTAAAATAAGGACGCCGTCCCTGATCTCTTCTATTTGCAGTAAATTTTGCGATGGTATTGATGAAGTTTGAGCCATAAATATAATACTAATCTGCGAATTTTATGCGAATAATGCGAATCGCGAATATTTGTAATTTGTTGCATTTAGATATCATTTGTTGATTTGTATTATGTTTTTCTTTTCCTGTTTAAATTTTGCTGAACGTCCAGCGACCACGAAAGATCCTGCAGTCTGTTTTTGGTAAGCTGGGTTCCGGTAAGATCGGTGTTCGGCATGAGCTGTTCTTCAGGCTTCATCTCTTTCGGTATTTTTTTCCAAAGATATAATTTTTCCGAACCGGCGAAGCCGAGAGCGTTGTTTAATACTCTTATAAAAGGGATGCCGTTTACTTTTAAGAACGCGAGAGCTACGAAGAATCCGCCGATAGGAACTCCCAAAATAATCACGAGCCACAACTGCAAAAAAACATATAGTATGAATATTGAGGCTCCGCCTGCGGCAATATAGAAAAATTGTTTGGCGGTTAAGGGACCAAAGATCTTATCTTCTACTTCAATGAACTGTGGTACTTGGTGTTGCATGTTATTCTATCGGTTCCCTATAAGGATCCTTTATAGAATTAGCATCTGCCTCGCCGTTAAGCGGGTCAAGCTTGATTTTCCCGCCCAGCGCGTTTTCTATTTCTGATTTTACGGTTTGCTGGTTTAAGGGTGCTGTCGGAGATATTTTTGGCGGAACACTTATTGTGGTGGTTTCGGGTTTGGTCGGAGGAGCCGAAATTGTAGGAGCTACAACCGGGGGCGTTTTAGAAGGAATCACATACGGCTCGGCAGAGGGCGCAGACGACTGTACCGATGTAGGTACAGTCGGTTCTGAGCCAGCAGGCGAAGAACTACGTTTCAAAAATGTTTTTGCGTCCCGAAACATGGTTTTAATGCCAGACGCCGGCGGAGGGTTTAATTGCAGAGAAACGCTGTCTATTTTTTGTTTCGGTTTTATAACCGACTCCCCGGCGTCTATTTTATCCAGCAACGCGTCTATCGGCGTAATTTTTTTTGCGAAGATTTGCGGTGTTGCTCCGACGTCCGCTCTAGGCGGAGTCGGAGTCCCGACCGAAGCGTCGGGAGATTTTTTAGTTTCAGGTTTTTTTGCTATCGGAAGCGGAGCGAAATTGAGCTTTGTATCCCCAACCACAACCATGCTGGCAGGAGTCATCTTTCCTTCCTCTTTGAGGTCGGACTTCCCAGGGAAGTCCGACCTCTTTCCTGCCTCGCCGGCAGGCAGGTCTGGTGTCGGTGGATTGATATGCACAACGGCGGGGGTGGAGGGAATTACATAGGTAGATGAAGCGGCAGGAGCTGATGTGGTCGGCGCCGGAGGCGCTGTTTTTGGTTCTTCTGGTTTACCCGCCTGAATGTTCGCTGGACTTGCCTCCTTCACCGAAGGGGTTACGGAGGCCGAGTCGGCGGGTAAACCATGTACTTTACGCATGGATGCCTTGATAGGCTGGAATATTTTTTGATTCACATCTTCGGCGATAACTCGGGCTTTTTCTTTATCAACTCCCAGTCTTTCCGAAAGATTTTTAATAAAATCGCCGGTCGGAGTAATACCGAACATAATATCGCTTATTTCGTCCCCAAGCTCCCCTACTTTATCTATCGACAAACCGTATTTTTTCCCGATATCGAGTATGGCCTGAGAAACCGAATCTGAAAAGAAAGCGTCCTGGATGTCCTGCGGAAGGCTTTTTAATTTTTTTTCGAAATCGTCGCCTATTAATCTCATGTTATGTTATGTTAGTTTAAATCTATCAATAAATTTCCGTTTTTGTGTACGCAGATGGGAAGCCATGTCGGTGTTGCCTGCCCTGTCAAAGGCCTGGGCCATTGACTCTAATTTATCAAGAGGAGCGGCTCCGGCCGCAGACGTATACATATTTTGCAATTCCGCTTTATAATCACTGCCCAAATCCGGTCTGGCTATTGTGGCATTCATTTGCTTTGTGGTTCCGTGCAAGACGACCTTGTCCATGGACGGGAGATTGTTTTTGTGAATGGTACCCATATTAATTGTAGGTATAACTTCCTTTTCGGTTTTACCGCCAATTGAGACGGCTAGTTTTGGCATTGAAGCCTCAAGAGTGGCAATCTTGTTGGGTTGATGCTGAGCTATATCCCTGTATACGGCTCCCTGTTCGGCGTCCGACATGTATCCGACGGCATTTAGAGCCGCAACCTTACCTGACATACGGGATATATCGTTATCAGACATATTATTGAGCGCAGATTTCTTAAGTTCTTCCGGAAGGTTTTTGAGATTTGGGCCGAGTTTTTCAACATCGCGCGCCAATGTCTTACCGATTGAGTCATTTGCCTTAATCTTTTCTTCCGGATCCATTTTATTAACCCAGCTGTGTGCTCTCAAAACTTTTGCCGGGTCGGTTTGCCAATTGGAAACCGTATCACCGCGCTCTTGGCTGGTCATAATCTTCCAATATTTTTCCTGCTCGTTTGATATTTCCGCATCTGTTCTTCCCCGTGTTCTCATGTCGGTTTCCATTTCATTCATAAATTCAGCGGTTGTTTTTGCGGGAATCGCAGCAGATGCGGCTGTCGCTGCAATGCCGGCCTGCGCCGTAGTAAGCGAGTTTCTCGTAATCGCATTGTCAAGTTTCTTAATGCCCTTTTCTCCTTGTGTCAGTTGCACTTCACGGCGCAAGAGAGCCAGCTGACCGGCATCGCCCTCTCTTACTACCTTGGCCAGATTTTTATCGTCATCAATTAGATTTTTAGCAATACCTTTGCTTAATTCCCTGTTTTTGCTTTCTTTCAAAGCTGAAAGTTGAGCGGTCGCAGATTGTTTGGTCAGTGCGGCCAGCTGGAACTTCGCCTTGTCTTTTTGTTGTTGTGTTCTGCTTCCGCCTAGTCCCCTGGCGCCCATGCCCGCCATTGTTCCGCCGACTCTGCTCGCCAAATAAGAATTCGGAGCCGCCGCCTGAATTGTTTGTCCGATACGTCCGATGGTCCGGCTTGTAATCGACGCTTGGGTATACTTAGCACCCATTTTTGCCCAGTTCAAAACAGCTCCGGACCCGAAAACCGCCATTCTTCTCGCAACTAATATTGAGCCGACGAGCATAACACCCGCTATTAAATATCCTAAAAACAGCGCAGGCCTTTTTGGGTCAAGTAAATTATTGGAAGTTAAATTCGGAGTTAATTGCCGTACGAATTCATTAGAAAATAAAATAGCGAAATAAACCATGAACATATGAATAGGGAAGAAAAACGCATGGTTCAAAAAAGACGCCCACCATTCGTTCCACATGTTTTCTGTTTTAGGCAATATTGCGCCCAAAAACGCCAGAGGCATTAAAACAAGCAATATTGCAAGCACAGCAAAGCGTATAAGAAGCATGATCGCGGCAAATATCATTACATATGCAAATATAGCGGCTATTATTACCGTGCCCCAAACTATTTTGGCAAAATCTATCGCTTGCCCAAGTTGTTTGGAGTCGAGCCCTATTAAACCCTTTGCAAACTGATAAGCCCCCGGGAGGCTTGTATCTTGATTTATATTAAAAAGCAACTGAAGGCCGGTGCCTTTAAGAATTTTTACCGACGGCGATGTTGTATTATTGTCGGTTATCCTCATATAAAACTCATTACCCAAAACATTTGTGCCGTCTATAATCATAAGTCCCGCGGCCAAGCTGAAATTAATAAGAAGAGCTATTACGATAAGCCTCCGCAAAAGAACTTTGGTTTCATAGCCGGAAACGCGGAGCATCGTCGTGAACGAGATAAAAAGTAAAATTAAAATAAAGAACATATTTGCGACATCGCGCGAAATTTTCCATCCGACCGTGATAATGCTGATATTTTCGTTGAAATTTAGATTTTTTGTTATTACCAAATTATACACCGCTCCTATAAGAGCCGAAAACATAGTTACTATCGTTTGGACAACGAGCCCTACCGCGCCAAAAGCATAGACGGCGCCGGTGATGATCGTTCCAAAAACGGGAATTTCCGACAGTTTTTCGTCGGTGGTTTGTGGTGGTTTGGCCGGACCTGTCAGGTTCCCGCCGGCAGGATTTGGTGTATAAGGACAACCTGTTGGACAGCTTTTTGTGCCCCCGATTCCATCCGGACAGCCTGTGCCGTAACAGCTGCCGCCTATCACAACACCAGCGTGTGCATTGTTTGCATACCCAAAATTAATAACCACTAACAAAAACACTACAGCGGTAATTATTTTTTTTGAATTTTTCGTTTGTAAAAACATTTTGAAAATTTTGTTTTCAAATTAAATTAAGCCGGAGGAGGTGGTGGCGGGGGCGGCGGCGGAGGAACAATTACCGGCGGAGGTGTAGGCGTAATTGGAGGCGAAGTAGTCGTTGTACTGCCGGAAACCGTAACAGTTATCGGCCCTGCCGTAGTTTCGTTTCCGTAAAAATCGGTGGCTACCGCAGTAATATTGTAAGTGCCGTTACCAAGCGTGGCAGCAAAATTATTCAGGCGCCATCGTCCCAGCGACAATGTCCCGACACCAATCGCAATTCCGTCCGCGTAAAATACAACCGTAACACTATTTCTTCCGATAATAGTATTTTGGCCGTCGTACGCCACCACATTGAGGTTTTGACCGTTGGCGGAAACCTGTAAGTCTTCGGCTACAGGCGGAGTTGTGTCGGCATTTGCGTCATTACAATCCGCGGGACACGATTGCGGACTTTCCGGATCCGTGCAGACGCCGTCTCCGCAGCCAAACGGAGGCTGTGGCGTAGGAGCGGGCGGAGGAGTGGTGTCTCCGCTTACATCGCCGGAAAGAATGCCTCCGAGCGAGAATAGAAGGTTTTGAAGTATTGACTGCAAAATTGCGGCGAGAGCTTCGTCCAATTCATCGGCAAGGTTTAAATTTTCCAAGTTTGAGTCCAGAACCTTGGAGAGTTCGGTTTCAACAGCTTTACCGGGGGTTGTGATTGTACAGTCTTGGCCGCCTGCGACCGGTCCGTCGTCCGTCATTATTTCTCCTTCTGTGCAATCAGCCTGACCTAAAAGACCAAGCGAAGCCAAAGCCTCGTTTTGGTTTTTACTAACTCCCTGTGCCTGTGTATTATCCAGCTGTATAATACCTTCTAAATAAACTATATAAGGATTGTTATTTGGGTCTTGCGTAAGCTGTAGCCAGGCATCCCATCCGCCGTCCTCAAAATTATTCAAAAAACCCTGCATATTATCCATTGTGCAGGAAGCGCGCTGATTGAAAGTCCGCCCGTTCCCGAAAATATTATTACTTAAGGATTGTTTTATCGGCGCGGAAAACGGCTGGCATAAATTTGCTAAATTGAGGTCCTGTAAAAACACGGCGCTTGCCTTGTCCTTCGCGTTTAAAAGAAATTTTTCCCAATCCAAAACGAACAAAGGCCCGCCGTCTATATTTCCTGTGCGCACCCATTGAACAATTTGCTGCATCAATGTGGCCATGGCGAGCTTTGTGATTATCCAGCCAAAAGCGTCCAGGTTGTCGTCGGGTATAAAAGATGTTACCCACGGCAGCCATGGCGGAATTCCAACTTCTTTTAGGTGCTGGGAGGCTTGCATTGTATTTAAAATCGCGAGGTCGTTTACTATAATTCCCTGAAGTATCGTTTCCTTTATCAGATTGATTACCGTAACAACACTGTCAACGACATCAATTACAGGCACGGTTGCTTTGGATTGGCGCGGGACGAACGACAAGCTCAATATTAAAATTAAAAAGAGTATAGCGGGCGTTTTAAATGAGGACTGTTTTATATTTTTGAAATTTATCTTCATGAAGGTTTGTTTTTACTAAGAAAATATTTATTAAAAAATGTGCCTTCTTGGCCGTCCGCGAAGTCAATTTTATCAATTTGGCTTTGTTTAAAAATATCAACCATAAATTGTTCGGCCCGGCCCGCTTGATTGTAATAAAATTGCACTCCAACCGAAGCTTTCAGCGGATCTTCTTTTGCCAGCTTCAGCATTTCTACCGCGACGGCGGTATTGTTCATTACGTTTAAAATAGCTAAATGTATTTCTGCGTACGCGGACGGCACTTCCATTTTTTTTAAAGATTCGGCCATATTTTTGTACGCGGAAATATTTTCATCCAGTTTTTCCGCCTGTGAAAAATCTCCCGATTTTGCCATCGCTGTTACGAACTGCACCTCCATTTCCGTGACATTTTGAAAATTTTTCTCAAAAGCATCGCTTAAATCTGATAAATATGTTCGGACACCGGCGAATTGCGATATTTTAAGGTCTTTTTCCGTGTAAACATCCGCGTAAGACATCACGCTTTTTTGAACTTCATTTGCCATCCCTTTCGCAAGAGCCTCTTTTGTTTGTTCGGTCAGAGCCTCTCCGCCCGCCGCCCCTTTAAGCGCGAAATATGAATTTGCGAGTTTTGCGGCAAATTGCTGGGTATAGTTCAGAGTTTCGGTTGAGCCGTCTGACAAAATTGCAACAGCTTCCGGTTTTTGAAGTGCATCGGTCCATTTGCCGGCTGGCGGATTTGTCTCCTTTCCTGCGATAAGCGGGTCTCTGCCGGCTTTTATTTCGTCGCCGTCTGATGCGCCGTCACCATCCGTATCCGCCTTAAGAATGTCGGTTCTCCACAAAATCTCCTCCCAATTCATAAGGTTGTCGTTGTCCGTGTCGGCGTTTGCTTCGGCCAGCGCTTTCGCGTAATCAGCGCTGTTGACGGTATTTTTTTGCGATGTTTCGGCGATTTTTGCCGGGCTTGTCCAGATAAGACGCACAAAATAACCCGCGAAAATTACAACGAGTATTGAAACAACCGGCATTACAAATTTTTTGCTTGGAAGGTAATCCATTTTTATCCGCCTGCGGCGGGACACCTTCTTTATTTTACCATTACCAAGCCCTAAAGTGGCTTGTGCATAACTTAGTTAATGTAGAATTAGCAGGATTTCAGTATTTTTAGCCAATCTTCGAGAGAAAGCTCTTCGGGGCGGCTTGTTTCGTATTGCGGAGGCAAATTCACTTTTTTGCCTATAGATTGGCGGAGCATTTTGCGTTTTTTTTGGAAGGCGAGGCGGGCGAGCGAGAGGATTTTTTCGGGGTCAATTTTCATAACCCCCCTAGCCCCCCTTACCTTAAGTGGGGAGTAAAAAGGGGTTATCTTTATTATCGCAGAATCTACCTTTGGAGGAGGCGAAAACGCCCCTCGCGGGACAATTTTAACGATTTCAGGTCTGCCGTAAGCTTTTACGGAGAGCGAAAGCAGGGATTCCCTGCCTTGCCGGCAGGCAGGTTTGCCGTCCCGCGCCATAATCCTTTCAGCAACGTCTTTTTGGATCATTAAAACCATCAATTTTGGCTTAAACTTAGTTTCGGACAAAAATAGGCGTAGAAAATGCGAAGTGATGTAATATGGTATGTTGGCGACGATTTTATATGACTTGGCGGTGAGACCGCCAAGCGGCGGGCTCACCGCCAGAATATCCCCTTCAACAATTTCTACATTTTTTTTATTTCTAAATTTTTCTTTTAAAAAAGGAATTAAATCCCGGTCTTTTTCAACCGCAATAACTTTTTTGGCGCGTTCCGCCAAAATCTCCGTAAGTGTGCCGAGCCCCGGCCCCGCTTCAAGCACCGTGTTCTCGCCCGTAATTTCCGCCGCGCTGCACATCAGTTCCAAAATATTTTTGTTGCTGAGAAAGTGCTGGCCTAATTTTTTTTTCGCGCGCATAATTAATATTCTATAATATTTTCCGAAAACCCGCCGTCATCAATATTATTTTGAGAAGCGATATATTCCGCGAGATGTTCGGGAATTTCTTTTAAAAATCTGGAAGGCAAATTTGCCGCGCGTTCGCCGAAAAGAGTTCTTTGCGCGGCGTAAGTAAGATACAGGTGTGTTTTCGCGCGGGTTATTGCCACATAGCAAAGCCTGCGCTCTTCTTCCAGATCGCCGGGTTCCATGGAAAGCGAATGAGGGAAAAGTCCTTCTTCCAGCCCGACAACGAAAACCGCGTCAAACTCCAGACCTTTCGCCGCGTGCATTGTCATTAAACTTATTTTTTCTCCGGCGGACTGATTGCCGGCGGGCGCATCATATTTGTCATCAGCCGCGAAAAGCGCAACGTGTTCCAAAAAATCTTCAACCTTTCCCCCGCCCATGGATATTTTATCGGCAATATTTAAAAGTTCTCCGACGTTTTGCCACCGCTCATTTCCTTTCTCGGTGCCGTCGTCAATATATCCGCGGTAACCGGTTTTTTTAATGACGTTTTTTAAAAATTCATTGAGCGTAAGCTTTGAGGCGGCCTCTTT
>MFHL01000007.1:5144-13016 GCA_001778595.1 Candidatus Giovannonibacteria bacterium RIFCSPHIGHO2_02_FULL_44_11 | reverse complement strand
TTGCATCAAAGTTTTTCCGATGCCGCGCGGAGGAATGTTTAAAATCCTTTTTTTGCTTACCTCGTCGTTTTCGTTTAAAGCAAGTCTGATATAAGCAAGAATATCTTTAGTTTCTCTGCGTTCATAAAATCTTACGCCCCCGATTATGCGGTAAGGAATATTCTTTTTTAAAAAAACTTCTTCAACGGCGCGCGATTGCGCGTTGGTGCGGTAGAGCACGGCGATTTTGCCGAAAGACAGGCTTTGGTGCGGAGCTCTGCGCAGGGCGCGGACTTCGTCCGCCACCATCTCCGCTTCTTTTTTTTCGTCCTCCGCGAAAATTATTTTTATTGCCGATGCCCCCTTTTTATCCGTCCACAATTTTTTCGGCAGGCGTATTTTATTATTTAAAATAAGCGAATTCGCCGCTTCCAGAATAATATCGGTTGAGCGGTAATTTTTTTCCAGCGTTATAACCTCGGCGTCGGGATAATCCTGTTTGAAATTAAGAATATTTTTAAAATCCGCACCCCGCCAGCTGTAGATTGCCTGGTCTATGTCGCCCACGGCCAAAATATTGCGGTGGCGCTCCGCTAAAATTTTTGAGAGGATGTACTGGACTTCGTTGGTGTCCTGATACTCATCAATATGGATATATTGCCAGCGGTTTTGATAAATATCACGGACTTTTTTATCTTTTATTAAGAGCAAGGTTGGCTTTAAAAGCATATCGTCAAAATCCAGAAAATTTTGCTGTTTTTTCTTTGTTTCGTAAAGTTTCCAGACCAAGCCGAGAACTTCTCCGATAAAACCATCGCCGACAAAATCTTCTTCCGTTATAAGACGGTTTCTTATTCCTGATATCTGGTTTTTGAGCCGTGCGGGCTCAAAGTCTTTCGGGTCTTTGCCGATTTCTACCAAAGAATCTTTTATGAGTTTTATAGCATCGTCTTCGTCTATTATCGTGAAGTTTTTCGGGATTCCTAGTTTTTCCAGATTTTCTTTTATAAGCAGAAGTCCAAGAGCATGAAATGTGCCGATGAAGGGAGGATTCGCCGAATTTCCAATTTCCAATTTCCAATTTCCAATTCTTTCTTTCATTTCCCCCGCCGCTTTGTTGGTAAAGGTTACCGCCAAAATACGCTCCGGAGAGACCCCTGATTCAATAAGAAGCCTGACCCGTTCCGTAATAACCTTAGTTTTACCGGCGCCCGCTCCAGCAATGACCAAAACCGGACCGTCGGTCGTCCTTACGGCTCTTTCCTGCTCTTTATTTAGAGATAAATCCGGCATGGGAACATTTTAGCACGGGTGGATAACTTTGGTTGCTATTTAACTTCCCAAATGCTAGTTTTGAGGTATCGGCTGGACAGACGCATTATGAGCAAAAAACGTTGAAATATAAGGACTTTCCTGCTATCGGCGGGATAAATTTGCTCAAAAAAGCAACTCCATTTAATTAGAACCTAATCTAAAATTTATTTTAAATAAGACACATTGGAAGAGGGCATTTTGGCTCGTTTCAAACGGCTTTTTGGTTGTTTTGGTGCTGGCAGTATTAATGCTCCCCGGAAGACAAGCAAAAGCGGGTTTTTTGTCGTTTTTGGATGGCTTTTTTGGCGTGCAGGCCGAGGAAACTTCCGGTAATTTTCAAAACATGCCCCTACCGCAGGCTCCTCTGTCGTTTAATCCTGCCGATGCCGTGGCTGTGGGCGGAGCGTCGCTGAATTTTGTTGGTGATTCGGCGCTTTTGCCGGTGGTGGGTCCGATGGGCAGCCTTGCAGACATTGATACTTATAAGCTGGACCAAATAACCACTTATACCGTCCACAAGGGAGACAGCCTTTCAAAAATTGCCGATATGTTCGGAGTAAGCGTCAGCACTATTTACTGGGCCAACGATCTGAAGCGCGGCGATTTGATTAATACCGGAGATGTTTTGGTTATTTTGCCTGTTTCAGGAATACAATATCAGATTAAAAAAGGAGATACCGCCCAGTCGCTCGCCAAAAAATTCAAAAGCGATGCGGCTGATATAATTGCTTTTAATGATTTGCCTGCCGACGGACTTTTAGTCGTTGGCGATACTATTATAATTCCTGATGCGGAGATGGGCGCGATGCCCGGCAGGCCGGCCATGGTTCGCGGAACCGGCGGTACTGAACTCATCGGATATTTTATGCGTCCGATTGCCGGCGGCAGGAATTCGCGCGCGACCGCCTCAAATCCGCACGGTCTTCACGGACTGAACGGCGTTGATCTTGCCACAAGCTGTGGCACGCCGGTTTATTCTTCGGCTTCTGGAACGGTTTTGGTTGCCAGATCCTCGGGGTGGAACGGCGGATACGGAAAATATGTTGTCATCTCCCACTCCAACGGCACACAGACGGTTTATGCCCATCTTTCATCAATCTTTGCGTCGGTAGGACAATACGTCGTGCAGGGGTCAAATATCGCGCTTGTCGGAAACACGGGCAACTCAACAGGATGCCATATCCACTTTGAAGTAAGAGGCGCCAAGAATCCGTTTTGATTTTTTTCTAAAAATAAAACACCCGAACGCGAAATTTTCTTAAAACGCTGTTTTTTTTGACAAAAAAATTTAGGCACGCTAATCTTTTTTAGGATAGGAGGATAAAAAAGATGTCTTTACAAAAAGCACTGGATTGGATTAAAACCGAGCTTAGAGAAAATCCCAATGTAGACGCGGCGCGGAAGCGGGTGTTAATTACAAAAGCATCTTTGAATTTTGATCTCTCCCCGTTGGATGGGGAATATTTGGAAAACAACTTAAAGGTCGATTCAAAACCGGCCGTAAACCCAAAAACCGACTAACGCATCCGTCAAGCCGGTTTTTTTATTTTTAAACCAACTGTTTCGGCCTGTATTGAAGAGCTTCAAGAAGATGATCTTTTTTGATATTGCGTTCTCCCGCGAGGTCGGCGATGGTGCGCGAAAGTTTAATGACGCGGTGGTATGAGCGGGGCGATAGGTCAAGGCGCGTGGCGGCGGCCTGGAGGACAGATTTTGATTCGGTGTCCAGTGCGCAGTATTTTTTAATGTCGCGGACCGACATTTCCGAATTGGTCAAAATTCCCGCCCGGCCGGCGGACGGGTTGCCGTCAGAAAATCTTTTTTTCTGGATTTCCCTTGCCGCAAATACTCTTTTGGCGATATTTTTTGAGGTTTCTCGCGGGGAATCGTCGTCCTCCAATTTTTTGTGGTCAATGCCGTAGACGCCGAGCCAAAGGTCAATGCGGTCGATTATCGGCCCCGAAATTTTTCTCTGGTATCTGGCAATTGATGAGGAGTTGCAGACGCAGGATTTATTTGAACCCAAATTTCCGCACGGGCACGGGTTCATTGCAAGAAGCATCGTTATCTGTGCGGGGAAATTGAGAGTCGCTTTCGCGCGCGAGACGGTAATAACCTTGTCTTCCAACGGCTGTCTCAAAGATTCAATGACGCGTTTTTCAAATTCAGCGAACTCGTCAAGAAAAAGTACGCCTCTATGGGCTAAAGTAATTTCTCCCGGCTTCGGATATGTTCCCCCGCCGACAAGCGACACGTACGAAGAAGTGTGGTGCGGATTCCTGAACGGTCGCGTTTTAATTATTTCTTCGTCGGATTTTAACGCGCCCGCGATGGAATGTATCTTGGTCACCTCCAGAGCCTCTTTCTTTGACAGCGGAGGAAGAATGGACGCGAACGCGCGGGCAAGCATTGTTTTTCCCGTGCCGGGAGGTCCTATCATAAGCGCGTTGTGTGAACCCGCGGCCGCGATTTCCAGACCGCGCTTGGCTGATTCCTGTCCGCGGACATCATAAAAATCCAAAAAATTTAGTTCTTCAGAATTGCCGAATTTTGTTTTGGGCACCTCGGCGAGCAAAGACTTTCCTTCAAGATGCTCCACAATTTTTTCCAGCGAGTCCGCTTCGTATACTTTTATATTGTCTATCAGCGCCGCTTCAGCGCCGTTGCCGGTCGGAACAAAAATTTCGGAGAAGCCTTTTTCCGAGGCTTTTTCCGCCAGAGCCAAAACCCCTTTTATCGGGCGGAGGCTTCCGTCCAGCGCGAGCTCGCCCAGGAAAATTTTTTCTTTCGGGTTAAATTCCGCCTGTTTGGAGGCAAGAAGATATGAAAGCGCGATAGCGAGATCAAAAACAGGGCCTTCTTTTTTGAGGTCGGCCGGGGCAAGCGAAATTATTACCCGCTGGTTCTTTTTTTGCGGGCTTCTGGCGCCAAGATTTTTTATTGCGGCTGAAATTCTTTCTTTGGATTCGGCGACGGATTTGTCGGCCAAGCCCACAATAGCAAAACTAAATAATCCCGGAGACAGGTCTATCTCCACGTCTACAATTTGTCCTGAAAGGCCGACTACCTCCGCCGAATGTAATTTAATAGCCATAATGCGCCTGCCTACCGGCAGGCAGGCCAACTCTAGCGCACTTTGTAAAAAAAAGTCAAAGCCGCTTTCTTATTTCAGCTCTTTGTAAACCTTGCCGGCTTTTTTTATGTGAGGCCGGAGGGTCTGCGCGCCTTCGTCCCAGCTTGCGGGGCATACATGGCCCGGGTTTTTGCGGACAAAATTAAGCGCTTTCAATTGTCTGAAAATTTCTCCGGCCGATCTTCCGATATCGTCGGCCACAATCTGAGCCGACCGCAAAACGCTTTCAGGGTCGATAATAAACACCGCGCGGTGCGATTTTCCGCTTTCTTCATAATAAATGCCGAGGTCTTTGGAAAATTTTCCGTTGTGGTCGGCGGCCATTTTGTATTTGATGCCTTTTAAGATCTGTTCCGCTTCCACCCAGCCTTTGTGCGTGTGGACGGTGTCGGTGGACACGGAAACTATTTCTGCGTTCAGTTTTTTGAAATCATCACGCCGCTTTTGCAGATCAACCAGTTCCGTGGGGCAGACAAAAGTAAAATCGGCCGGATAAAAAAACAAAACCAGCCACTTGCCGTTAAAATCCCGCAGGCAGATCTTTCCTACATCATCTTTTTCGGGGTCATAAACTTCCAAAGAAAAATCCGGAAATTTTTGGTCAATTTGAAACATAGATTTAGTTTCCGTGTTTAACGCAGGTTACGGACGCCGGGTTGGCCTTTAGCCGCGCTTCACCTATCTCTTCCCCGCCGACGGCGCATACGCCGTATTTGCCTTTTTCCATGCGGGCCAGAGCTTCGGCGATATCGCGCAGGCGCGATTCAAGACCCAGTTCGAGGCTGGACCGGTTTTCAAATTCTTCTTCCTGGTCGGCCACTTCTTCTTTTGCCGCGCTCATTATGTTCATGTCCGGATAAGTTACATTCCAGTCCGAAAGCTGTTCGGGATTTCTTACTGCGATATCCCCGAGCTCGCTCTCAAGCTTCTTTTTTTCATCTTCAAGCGCTTTTTTGAAAAAGTCTAAATTTAGTGTCATAGATGTAAGCTTATCAGAAATTTATTGCGGAGGCAATGTAAGCAGGCGCTCCAAAATAAGCCCAAGAGCGTCGCGGGAAGTGCTTATAATAATGAATTTTTTGCTGAAAAAAGCGTATTCAAAAATAGTTCTGCCGTCGGTTGCCGTAAACGCGCGCGCATCGTTGTTTTTTATAGAGTCGTCTATAAACGCTTTTTGGTAGAAAGTTGCTACATCAATATTTTGCAAATCCAGGAAAGGTTTCATGTCCTGCCACATGGTCGGCTCCCATGCCAGAAGCGCCGCGAAAGATTTGGTAAAATTTTTGGTTTTAAAAATAAAAACAGGCGCGCTGGCCGGCCCGCCTGCCGGCGAGGCGGGACTCTGGTAGGTTATGAGCGCATTAAAATCCGGTTCAAGTGCCTCTATAAAATCTTTTTGCGCTTCCCAGCCGAGGGCCGCGATGAAAGTTTTTGAATCTATATAATTAGAACCCGATTTTATCCGGAGATAATTCGCGGTGCCATATTGCAATTGTTTACCGAGCTCGTTTTTTATCGCGTTTATTAAAGAACCGCGGTCGGCGGATAAAAATATAATTTCGGTTTCCGATTCGGTTTGCACGAATTTCGGCGGGGCTTTAGGGTCCGCCGTCACGGGCTCGGGACGCGTCAACCCCCCGTTAATGTATGCGTAACCCATAAAACCTGCAATTGCCAAAACGGCTATTCCGCCCGCGATAAAAATAGTTTTTTTATGGTTTATTTGGGTAGATTTTTCACGCTGACCTGTTGTCTGTGCAACATAGCTTTTAGCCGCAATTTCAAGATCGGAAACTTTGTTTTGCTGGACATATGACGACGCGTCCGTTTTAAAAGTTCTTATATTTGGCAGTGTGTCATTTTTATTTTCTTCGGGAAGCATGATAAGTTTATTTTAGCACAAAAAAACTCCCTATTCGGGGAGCGGTTCTAACAGCGACGGAGGAAGCGGGCCTGGTTGTCCTCCGCCGGGGCTAAGAATATAAAAGTCATGCTTTGAAGCTGTTGCTCCTATTTCTTTCAGCGATTCTTCAATCCCCGTCTCGGGAGTTAATTGGCGGAATATTCTTGCTTTTCCGTTTGCCCATATGGGTGCTTCATCGCTTAACAGCGTGAATTCATAAGAC
Organism: Candidatus Giovannonibacteria bacterium RIFCSPHIGHO2_02_FULL_44_11; assembly: GCA_001778595.1. Taxonomy (GTDB): domain Bacteria; phylum Patescibacteriota; class Minisyncoccia; order UBA11713; family 2-01-FULL-45-33; genus 2-01-FULL-45-33. Next base: position 6,464 of record MFHL01000007.1, on the reverse strand, counting down.
TTCCCGTCGGTCATCGGAAATATGAATGGAAAATCATATCTACCGCTCAAGACGAGGTCAAGAATTGTCCATTGGAACAAAATCGGTTTTTTACCGGCATAATAAATTTTGTATGTATAGAGATATTTTTCTTTGCCGTCCGGCTGAATTTGTTTGGTAACGTTGCCGGCTAAATGTATTTCTAAATCGCTACTGCTTAAACTGCCGCCAAGAGTTTGATTTAGAGGATAATTTTTAGCAAAAGAAAATATAGGCATTGCCAGAAAAAATGCAACCACAAAAACAGACACGATTTTCTTCATTTAAATCTCACTTTCTACCCCAAAGCCTAACAAGTGGGCTTTCTGAAGTCAAGCTGCAATCAAATCAATAAAATTATCTCCTGTGTCCTCCTCCTCTTCCTCCGCCATGTCCCCCGCCGTCTCGGCGTTCGCGTGAGTCTTGCTGGCGCCGTGCCTCAGATTCGCCGCTTGCGCGCGCCTCGGGAGATTTTAATTTGAGTTCCATTACAGCTTTGATGGAAAGATTAACTCTTCCCTGATCGTCTATTCCGACGACTTTTACTTTTACTTCGTCTCCGGGGGAGACAACGTCCGTCACTTGATTTACGCGGAAGGGTGCCAATTCCGAAATATGCACAAGACCTTCCTGTTTGGGCGCTATCTCAACCATTGCCCCGAACGGGAAGAGGCGTGTAATTTTTCCGTCGAATACTTCGCCGATTTCAAATTCTTTCGTAAGCATGTTTATTTTTGATTCGGCAGCCTTCAGGCTTTCTTCGCTTGGCGAGGTGATGAAGATTGTCCCGTCCTGTTCAATGTCTATTTCGGCGCCGGTTTCGGCGACTATAGACTGTATCATTTTTCCTCCGGGTCCGATGACGTCGCGTATTTTGTCCGGATTGATGTGCATGGTGAGTATTCTCGGGGCATAAGGCGAAAGTTCTTTTCTCGGTTCGGCAAGTTCTTTCGTAAGAACGCCCAAAATTTGCAGCCTCGCTTCTTTTGCCTGCAAAAACGCCTCGCGCATTATTTTTAAAGGAATACCGGAAACTTTTACATCCATCTGCACCGCCGTTATGCCTTCGTCGGTTCCCGCGACTTTAAAATCCATATCGCCGTGGTGGTCTTCGGGCCCCTGAATATCGGTAAGAATTTTGTAGCGACTGCCCTCTTCGAAGTCCGACTTCCCGGGGAAGTCGGACTTCTTCCCGGGCGTCGCTTCCAACATTAAACCCATTGCGATTCCTGCCGCGGGTTTTTTAATAGGCACGCCCGCATCCATTAAAGCCAGCGTAGAAGCGCAAACCGAACCCATTGA
>MFHL01000007.1:4603-5122 GCA_001778595.1 Candidatus Giovannonibacteria bacterium RIFCSPHIGHO2_02_FULL_44_11 | reverse complement strand
GGGATTATCGCGGAGAGCGCGAGCTCGGCAAGGTGCCCGTGGCCTATGTCTCTTCGCGCCGGTCCCCTCATCGGCTTTACTTCGCCGACGGAAAACGGAGGAAAATTGTAATGATGCATGAAGCGTTTTTTTGTGCGGACTTCCATTCCTTCAATCAGCTGTACATCCGACGGAGCGCCCAATGTCGCGATAGAAAGTATATGTGTTTCCCCGCGGTAGAAAAGTCCCGAGCCGTGGGTTCTGGGCAAAATTTTCGCCTTTGCCGACAAGGGGCGCAATTCTTTCATTCCCCTGCCGTCGGGCCGTTTTTCTTTTTCAATTATGTTTTTATGCACTATTTCGTCTATCGCTTCTTCAAAAAGCCCGTCGGAGATTGACCTAGGGGTTTCTTTAAAAAATTCCGCACAAGTTTCCATCCAGTCCGCTTTGAGCGCGTTCATTGCTTCAAACCTGTTTAATTTTTCTTTGATGTAGATAGTATCGGAGAGTTTTCCTACGATATTTTTTTTGAACATTGCT
>MFHL01000007.1:0-4589 GCA_001778595.1 Candidatus Giovannonibacteria bacterium RIFCSPHIGHO2_02_FULL_44_11 | reverse complement strand
AATTCGGCGATTATTTTTTTCTGAAAATCACAGAGCTTGTCTATTTCTTTGCTTGCCGACTCCAGTGCTTCCATCATTTCATCTTCGGCGATGCCCAAAGCGCCGGCTTCTATCATGTTCACTTTACCGTCCTTTCCACAGATAACGGTGTCGAGCATTGTTCCTTCGCGTTCTTTGTAGGGCGGATTTACGGTCAGCTTGCCGTCCGTTTTTCCGATGCGGACCGCGCCAATGGGGCCGTCCCAGCGGATATTTGAAGTTCCCAATGCTAAAGAAGTTGCGATTATCGCCGGCACATCAGGATCGTTGTCTTCATCAATTGAAAGAGCCAAAATTATTATCTGTACTTCGTTTCTGGTTTTTTGCGAAAAAAGCGGGCGTATTGAGCGATCAATGAGACGCGAGACCAATACAGCTTCATCCGAAGCCTTGCCTTCTCTCCGCATAAATCTCGAACCCAAAATCATCCCGGCGGCGTAAAATTTCTCTTCGTAGTCAACCGTGAGCGGGAAAAAATCCGTTCCTTCTCGCGCGTTTCTTGACTGTACGGCGGTCGCAAGGACTACCGTGTCGCCGTAAGTTACAAGACAAGAACCATTGGCCTGGTGGGCCATGTCGGTAAATTCAGCGGTTAAAGTTTTACCGCCGACTTCAGTCGTAAATTTTTTAGATTGCATGCGTTTATAGTGTAATCCGCCTTCGCCAAGGCTTTGGCGGGACGCAGTGCTCTCCAGATTTTAGCCCTTCGACAAGAGGAGCTACCTATCCAAAGACCACCGCGATTATTAATAATAAATAAATGCTAGCTTTTTAATTAAAAAATGTCAAATTATTGACAGAGCTGGATAATATGGTAATCTATGAAAAGGAGGCTGAATATATGACATTATACTGTTATTTGCTAAGAATTTATGACGAATTCGATTTTCTGACTGGTTACGAGATTGTTATTTTTTTGGGCGGCGATGCGGTTGAGGTATTGGAAGCCGTCGTCCAAAAAGATAAGGGCGATGTAAAACGCGGAAACGATTGGTTACGCAAAGACCCTAATTGCGCGAAATGTATACCAGCAAGCGGATTATACGGAAATAGACGGCTCGTTTTAGAACATATGTCTGCTAAATTTGTATAATGATGCCGCCTGGGAAATCCCGGCGGTTTTTTATTTTTCTACGACTTTCCAAAATTCGTCTTCTTCCAGCCCACCTAATTTCAAAACCGATCTAAATGTGCCTGGCGCAAGATCTCTGTGTAGAGGAACAACTGTAGTAAAAGTTTTGCCACCGATTTTTCTGCGCAACTTAACATGGCTACCTTTTTGCGAAACAAAGTAAAAGTCGAACTTGCGACTTAATATTTTGATCAGCGCTTTGCCGGAAAAAGTTTTAGGCATGCTTAAATTCTAAAGACGTCACCATCGGTGCGGAATCTTTTTGCGATAATTGTTTTTTAAGTTCCGGTTGGTCTTCTAAATAAAGCTCAATCGCCTCTCTTAAATTGTTCTGCGCTTCTTCAATGGTCTTACCCTGGCTTGCAACGCCCAATTCTAAAGAATGAGCGACAAACCATTTGCCTTCCTTGTTGATTACGATGGTTGATTTGTAATTCATATCTGAATTCTAATTTATTTAGCCAAAAATGTCAGTATTGACAATTTGAATATAATATGATAAACTAAGAAACAGGAGGATTGAAATTATGAAAGGATATCTTGTTTTGGTAGGAAACATGGCCGAGAGCTTGGCTGACGAGAATTTATTTTCCGCATGTACTCCGCTTGTATTGGTCAGCGAAGATGCGAATTTCAACGCGCTCATCGCTCTAGAGCGGTTTTTGGAAAGCTCGTTTCAGGAAAACAACGGCCCCACGGTTTCAAAAAGATGGCCTATTGAATTTCATGGGTCACACCATTTGTTGCCGGAGTATTTGAAAACAGGAGTAGATTTAAGCAGCGGTGCCGCTTTGGAAATCAAGGTGGTGCAGGTCAAGATTGAGACATTATAATTTGTTGCAGAAACAACACCAATGCCGCCTGGCAAATCCCCGGCGGTTTTCTTATTTGAGAGGTTGCTTATCTTTTTATAATGTATTTTCCCGCTTCCTCGCCTAAGTCTATGAATTCGTCGCAAGCTTCTTTTAGTTTACCGGACGAAGAGCGCCCGAAAGCGATGACCTCAACTCTGCGCCCCTGATTTTTTAAATATTCAACCAACGGCACAAAGTCACCGTCGCCGGAGGCGATGACTATCGTGTCCACAATTTCCGACGTGCGGATGGCATCCACCGTAAGCCCCACATCCCAATCCCCTTTTTTTGCGCCCCCGAAAAATTCCTGAAGGTCCTTTTCGCGGTTCTCTATCCCGAGCTTTGTCAGCGCTTCAAAAAAAGATTTTTCTTCGCCGGTTTTTGTGCGGATAACGTAGCTGAACGCGCGGATAAGCTGGCGGCCGCCGACGGCCGTTGCGAGAAGGTTCTTAAAATTTACCCGTCCGCCGAAAAGGCTACGTGCCGAGTGGTAAAGATTTTGCGCGTCTATAAAAATCGCTACGCGCTGATTTTTGTGTTTTATGTCCGACATATTTTTATTATAACAAACTAAGCGAATCCGAGCAGTCTTTTTGCTTTCCTCGCCTCGCTACTGCTCGCTCGGGGACGCGGCTGCGAAACCCGCAAAAAGCCTCTAGGCTTCTCTTAGTTTACTTTCTTAATCCTAATTTCTTAATAAGTTTTTCGTAGCCGGCTTTATCGGTTTTGGCGATATAGGTCAGAAGTTTCTTCCTTTTGGAGACCATTTTAAGAAGCCCTTTTCTGGAGTGATTGTCTTTGGCGTGTTTTTTTAAGTGGTCGGTCAAAACATCTATTTGCGCCGAAAGCAAGGCCACCTGCACGTCAGCGGAGCCGGTGTCTTTGTCGTGAGTCTTGTGCGCTTCGATTATTTTCTTTTTGTGTTTGGTTTTTAACATTACTGATAAATGTAGCACGAATATCTTTAAAAGTAAACAGCCGATAAAATATGTTAAAATAGAGCTATGAACAGCCTCGAAAAGCTAAAAAAGGAATTTCTTGAATATCTTGAAATAGAGAAAGGGCGGTCGCTTAAAACAGTTGAGAATTATGACAGGTATTTAAAGCGTTTTTTCGGATATTCTAAAGCCCAAAAGCCCAAAGACATTACCGAAGAGACTGTCAGAAATTACAGGTTATGGCTTAACCGTTTTAAGGATGTCTCGGGCGAGACGCTTTCCCGCCAGACGCAGAACTACTATATAATAGCTCTTCGCATGTTCCTGAAATATTTATCTCGGAGAAATGAAGAGTCGTTGGACGCTGAAAAAATAGAGCTTGCCAAGCTTCCCCAAAGAGAGCTGGACCTTTTGGAAAGCGCGGATCTGGAAAGATTATTAAATGCACCAGAAGGCAATTCCGGAAAAAGTTTGCGCGACAAGGCTATTTTGGAAATGTTTTTTTCCACGGGGTTGCGCATCTCGGAGCTGTGCGCGCTGGGAGCTGACGATATAAATTTAAAACGCGGGGAATTTTCCGTTCGCGGTAAAGGAGGTAAAATAAGGGTCGTATTCCTTTCAGACAGCGCAAAAAAAGCGATTAGCAACTACTTAGATAAAAGAGATAAAATCAGCGCCGACCCAAGGTCGGCCAGCCTTGGGCTGGAATACTTATTTCCCGTTGCGCCGCGCTCAATACAAAGAATGATAAAAAAATACGCCGTCAAAGCCGGCATTACCAAAAAAGTCACCCCGCACGTGCTAAGGCATGCCTTTGCCACAGATTTACTGCAAAACGGCGCCGACCTGCGCTCCGTGCAGGCCATGCTCGGACACGCGAATATTTCAACTACTCAAATTTATACCCATTTTACCGACAGACAGTTGGGCGATATACACAAAGCTTTTCACGGGAAGAAAAGAAAATAGAAAAGAATAAGCCCCACCGAATGAATGGTGGGGCCGGCCGTGGAGGCCTATGGCGGATTTGAGGAAGGGTTCAGGCAGCCTTGGAAAGATTCGGATGTTTCCGATCGTATTCTTTTCTCATTGCGACGAAATCTGTGTCTCTTTGCGCTTTGATCTCTTTGGCTGTTTTTTGCGGCTTTTCGAGGTCCGGCAATACGAGAAACTTACTGATCGCCTCCTGGAATTTCCGAAATTCTTCGTAATGCGTTTTTGCAAAATCAGTCAGCCGCGGATATCTGTGAGCCCAACGGTAATGGTTGCCTTCGTCGATACCGTCTTCATCGATATACTCGTCGGCAGTATCACGAAGCCAGGCTGCACACATCTGCATGTAAATGGTCTCGAGTTGAAGTCCTAACAGCATCTGCATCTGAAACGCCAATTGGATGATGTCTTGGCTCTTGATCTTTTCCACGAGAAAGTGAATCGCGCTTGCCTCGCCGTTTTCGAAGACAGCAACCTCACTATGTGCGAGAAGTCTGGATGATACGACAGGAGGTGTAAAAATTTCCGTGAATTTTACACCCCGCACCTTGTTGTGGGATCGATCTACTCGAACCCCGCCTGTAATGACCGACGGCAAGCTTTCGCGGTGAATCTTGCGAAACCGCGGCTCAT
>MFHL01000006.1 GCA_001778595.1 Candidatus Giovannonibacteria bacterium RIFCSPHIGHO2_02_FULL_44_11 | reverse complement strand
TAATGCTTTATTCTTAAAAAAATGGCCGGCAAAAAAATAATCAGTGACGTAATAATTTCGCGGCGCAAGAAAGAAGCGTCAAAAGCGCTTGCGGAAAAGGTTTTTTTGGAAGAGGCGCCGATAGTACACGGGCCGGTTCCGGAAAAAATCCAAAAAACTCCTCGGAAAAAGTTAAAGTTTTCGGGCATAGTAATGCTTATTTTAGTCTTTGTTTTGGGGTTTTTGGCGGTGCGCGCTTTAAATGCGGTGAAAATGACGGTAAATATTACCCCGCGGGCGGTGTCTTTGGCGGTTGATAAAAGTCTTGTTCTGGCGAGATCAGGCGGAGGGGTGTTGTTTACCACGGCCACACTTTCCCATCCGCTTTCAGGGTCTTTTCCGGCGGAGGAAAGCAAGATTGCAGAAAAAAAAGCTGAAGGCACAGTCGTTATTTATAATAATTCTTCAAAAGACGCGCAGATACTTGTTGCTTCTACACGCCTTGAGACGCCCGAGGGCAAAATTTACAGGATACCTTCAACCGTTGTTGTGCCCGGCACCAGAGTAGAGAACGGCAAAACAATGCCGGGTTCCAAAGAGGTGAAAGTCGTCGCCGACAAGCCCGGCGCAGACTACAATATCGGGCTGACGGATTTTACATTCCCCGGCCTAAAAGATTCACCGAAATTCGAGACCGTGTTCGCCCGTTCAAAAACAGAGATGACCGGAGGATTTTTCGGCACAACCAAACTTGTGTCAAAAAACGCGGTGGACACGGCGTCGGCGTTTCTTGTAAATGAGCTGAACAAAAGTCTGAAAAATATTATTTCCAAAGAATTGGTGCCCGGGCAGTTCTTTCTTCCGGGCTCGGAGGAATTTGCGGTTCTTTTGGCGGAGACTACACCGAAAGCAGGGGAGGCCTCCGCGGATAAATTTGATCTGAAATTGAACGGGAATGTGCGCTGGGCAACGGTAAAAATGAAAGATATTGCCTCAGCTTTAACTTTAAACAGCATTGATCCTGCGAGTTTGGGCAAAGGCGAGACGCAAATAAAAAATCCCGACGCGCTGGCTTTTAAACTTTCAGGATATAAATTTGACGCGGCGTCTTTTAGTATGAATATCAAGGGAAACGCGCGCATTGAAGCGGCTTTGGACCCGGCGGAGATTAAAAACCGTATTGCAGAAGCTTACGTAACTGATGCTCCGGGCGTATTAGAGCTGGTTCCTGGTGCGGCCCGCGCGGAAGTCAAATTTAGCCCGTTTTGGGCGGGTTCTTTGCCCAGAGCTTTCTTTAATCCCGCGGGCAATCCTGACCATATTGACATTACAATCGTATCGCGTTAAAATAAAGCTAATATTATGACTAAATTTAACGTGCAATTGCCGGTATCTGTATTTAAAGAGGGTAAGCATTTTGTTGCTTTTACTCCTGCTTTAGATTTGTCTACTTCCGGTAAAACACACGAACAAGCCATGGAGAGATTTAGCGAAATTGTTGAGATATTTTTTGCTGAAATAATGAAAAAGGGAAGCATGGAAGAAGTGCTTTTAAGTCTGGGATGGGAAAAAATCAAAAAACAGTGGAACCCGCCTAATTTGATTTCGCAGGAATCTAAACAAATAAAACTCGCAATAAGATAATCTTTTAGATGCCATCGCTAAAGCCTATTAGTTGGAGAAAGTTTGAGAAATTTGTTTTGTATGTAGGGTGTCATTTCACAAGGAAAAAAGGAGATCACAGAGTTTATCAAAGAGAGGATTTAAAGAGGCCGGTAATTTTTCCTGAAGACAGCGAAATACCAGTTTTTATTATACGTAATAATCTGCGTACTTTAGGAATAAGCCATAACGATTATCTAAGTATTTTAGATAAGATTTAGACCATTTATGCTCCATTTTACTCACATATTGACATCGCAATCATATCGCGCTAGTATGTCCCTAACATCTTATATCCTTTAAATGGCATCAGGAAAAGGCACTGTAATTAAAGAAGGGCAGGTAGTTGAGGCGTTGCCCTCGGCCACTTTCCGCATTTTGCTGGATAACGAAAACCGCGAGGTATTCGGACATCTATCGGGCAAAATGAGGCTGCATTACATAAAAGTTCTTGTAGGTGACAGGGTCGTATTGGAGTTTTCTCCTTACGACGAATCAAAAGCGAGGATAATAAAGAGGTTGTAATTACCAATAGGTTTGATAAAGCCCAATGAGAGTAAGAGCATCAGTAAAACCAAGGTGTGTTAAATGCAAAGTGGTGAGACGCCGCGGGCGTGTTTTTATTATTTGTTTAAACCCCAAGCATAAACAGCGCCAGGGTTAATATTTTTTATTTTATATTTTTATGGTAAGAATCGCGGGGGTAAATATCCCGGACAATAAAAAAATACCGTACGCCCTTTCCTACATTTACGGAGTGGGAGTGTCTTTGGCGCTTGATATTTTAAAAGAGGCAAAAGTGGACCGCGAAAAGCGCTCCAAGGAACTTTCCGCGCAGGAAGTAAATAAACTCCGTGAAATAATAGAGAACCAGTTTAAAGTGGAAGGGGAGCTCCGCCGTGAAATAACTTTAAATATTAAAAGATTAAAAGACATCAATTCTTATAGGGGCACCCGTCATAAGCGCAATTTGCCTGTAAGAGGACAGCGCACAAAAACAAATTCGCGCACCAGGAGAGGCAATGTCAGGAAAACAATGATGTCGGGCAAGCGTAAAATGGAGAAGAAATAATTCGATAAACTCACTATAAATAAAATATTATGGGAAAAAAGCGCATAATTCAAAAACAAGATCTTACGACTGAGGAGGGCAGAGCCGCGGCTATTAAGACTACTTCGTCAAAAAGAAAATTTTCCGACGGGGTTGTGCACGTGCAGGCAACCTACAACAATACTATTATTACCATTACCGACAGGAACGGGGATGTTGTGATGTCCTCATCCGCCGGAGCTTTGGGATTTTCCGGCGCCAAAAAAGGCACTCCATATGCTTCCACGAAAGTAGCCGAGTTTTTGGGTGAAAAAGCCAAAGCCATGGGCATTAAAGAGCTTTCAATTTTAATAAAAGGGGTCGGGGCCGGCAGAGATGCCGCCGCAAGGTCTTTTGCGGGGCAGGGTTTTGAGATTACTTCAATAAGGGATATTACTCCCATCCCGCACAACGGTCCGCGTTCTCCTAAGCCGAGGAGAGTTTAAAAAAATATATGAGAACAACAGTAACATGTAAAACTTGCAGAAGGCTCCGGATGTCCGTTTGCGGACGCGAAAAATGCGCTTTTAAAAGAAAGCCGTATCCTCCGGGCGTCCACGGCAAAGCTTTTAGGCGTGCTGGCTCGGAATTCGGCGTACAGCTTGCGGAGAAACAAAAGTTAAAATTTTTGTACGGACTGCGCGAGCGCCAGTTCAGGAATTATGTTCAGGGGGCGCTGAAACAAAAAGACGCGGGAACAAGCGACGCGATAATCAACGCTTTGGAAAGCAGGCTCGACAACGCGGTTTACCGCCTCGGTTTTTCGCCAACACGCGCAGCCGCCAGACAGGTTGTGAACCACGGCCATGTGCTGGTCAACGGTAAAAGGGTCAATATTCCTTCTTATCGTCTGAAGATCGGTGATGAAGTGAAGCTCCGCGAAGCAAGCAAACAAAAGGGCCCCTTTGCGAATCTTGAAATTTTGATAAAGAAAGCTGCCCCTCCCTCATGGCTGGAGCTTGACCGCGTATTGTATGCGGGCAAGATGATGGCTCCTCCTTCTGGTGAAGGACTTGGGAAAGGATACAACATGAACGCTATAGTCGAATATTATTCAAGATAAAAATTATTATTAATAAAAACAATTTTTTCATATGGATTACGAAATAGTTTTGCCTTCAAATACGCGTGTCGTCTCCGAAGAGGAGAATAAGGGAGTTTACGAGATAGACGGTCTTTATCCCGGCTACGGCAATACACTGGGCTCTTCTTTGAGGAGAATACTTTTGTCGTCTTTGCCGGGAGCGGCCGTTACAAAGGTAAAGATAGAAGGCGCGTCCCACGAATTTTCCACTGTTTCAGGCGTGCTTGAGGATATAATGACGATAATTTTGAATTTAAAACAGCTGCGCTTCCAGATACACGGAGATGAGCCGCAGACGGCGACCATTGAAGTAAAAGGAGCCAGAGAAGTAAAAGGAAAGGATATCAAATGCCCGACACAGCTGGAAGTAAAAAATAAGGATCACCATATAGCCACGCTTACGGACAAGAACGCGTCTTTTTCAGTTGAGCTTACTGTTGAGCGCGGGCTTGGATTTGTGACCGCGGAAAATCTTGTAAAAGACAAAGTTGCCGTGGGGTCGCTTATTTTAGACGCAATTTTCACACCTATCCGCCGCGCCAACTATGAAATTGAGAATATGCGTGTCGGCGACAGGACCGACTACAACCGTTTGAGGCTTTTTATAGAAACCGACGGAACAATCGCTCCGAGAGAAGCTTTTAAAAGAGCGCTTTCCATTATGAGGCGCCAGATTGAACAGATAGAAAGCTTTGATATGGACGCGGGCGAGGCCAAAGTTAAAGCGCCGGCCGCGGAAGAAAACGAAGCGCCGTCAGGGTTTGATGTGCTCAAAATAACTCCTCGCATAAAGAAGGCGCTTCTTGATGCAGGAATTTCCACGCCGGAAACTCTTTCCGAAAAAACGGCGGATGAGCTTATGTCCATTGAAGGCATAGGGGCGAAGGCCGTGGGAGATATTAAAAAAGCGATGACTAAAGCGGGATTTTCACTAAGAGAATAATTTTTTTATGAAGCATCAGAAAAAAGGCCGTAAATTCGGAAGAGAAAGGAACCAAAGGCGGGCATTTATGAAAGGCCTCGCTGTTGCTTTGGTAATGAAAGGGAAGATAAAAACTACTCTTGCGCGGGCAAAGTCTCTCGGCCCATACGCGGAAAGGCTGATTACTTACGGAAAATCCGCGAACAAAACAACTGGTTCAAGAAGGATTAGCGCCGTGCTTCCGAAAGTTGCCGCCAAGAAATTGATGATGGAGATCGCCCCGAAATATGCGGACAGGAACGGAGGCTACACCCGCATCATCAAGATAGGCCGGCGCGCACACGACGCCGCTTCTATGGCTTTTATTGAATTTGTTTAATATAATGCGAATCACAGCTTAGTTTTATGAAAACTGAAATAATTATGGACGCGAAAAATAAGAAATTGGGCCGTCTAGCTTCAGAGGTGGCAAAGGCTCTGCGCGGAAAGACTGCCGCGGATTATTTGCCGAACAGGACCACTTTTCCGAAAATTATCGTAAAGAACGTGGACAAAATAGAGTTTTCCGAAGCGAAGCTTAAAGACACCTTTTTCCAGCGCTATTCGGGGTATCCGGGTGGCAGGAAAGTTTTTTCCGCATGGGATCTTGCGCAAAAAGACAAGAGGGAAGTTTTGAGGCATGCCATCTGGGGGATGCTCCACAAGAACCGCCTGAAAAAAGAGATGATTAAAAATTTAACTTTGTATCATGGAGAAGAAAAGTGAAAAATCCGCCCAAGGCGGATCGGCCTTGGGCCGATATTTTGAGGGTGTAGGGCGCCGAAAGACATCGGTGGCACGCGCAAGACTTTCCGCTTCAAAAGGAAAAGAGATAGAGATGACCGTGAACGGCAAGCCGTACAAGGATTATTTTTCAACCGTGGAACTCCGCCAAATCGCGGAGAACGCGTTTCATAAAAGTAATTTGGCGGGACACTACAAAGTATCCGCGCATGTGAACGGGGGAGGCATCAATTCGCAGGCCGAGGCTTTGCGCCACGGCATTGCCCGCGCGCTTTTGGAAACAGACCCCGAGCTCCGCAAAATCCTGAAAGTTGAAGGCTACTTAAAGCGCGACCCAAGAGCAAAGGAACGCAGAAAATTCGGTCTCAAAAAAGCCCGCAAAGCTCCGCAGTGGGCGAAGAGGTAGGCGGGCGCCCGCGGACATTTGGATGTTGACACAAACAGCCAGCAGGTGCTACGTTGTTTTCAGACTATTTTTTAGGAGGAACATATGAATCGATTAACCGGGTTTGCTGCAGTCATCATCGCCATTTTTTTCTTCATGGTTCCAAAAACTTATGCGGAAGAATTCGGAGGAGTTGGCCTGAGATTCTTTATAGTTACAACGTCCAATATAGACGGCTCCAACGAGCGTCACATGTATTACGTTGATTCAACTATACCGGGTACTCCGGCAGGAGATTCCGACATCGGATTGGGCGGACAGATTACCGAGATTAATGGGAAAGAAGTTGATAGCAAAAACCCCGATTCTGTGCGTGATGCAATCCGCGGACCTGTTGGGACAGAGGTCAAAATTAAAGTCTTTCGGCAAAAATGGGATACTAGCGAACAGATTCCAATGGTGCATCTTGATTATAAAGAGTATACCTTCACACGCGCCGTTATCAAAGCTCCTGATTTGGAAAAATAAATTCAATTAGTTTAAAACCGCCCCCAAAAGGCGGTTGTTTTTTTGCTATTGACAAATATGGATAAAAAATGTTATAGTTTATGCAGGTTTATAGCGCAATTTTGTATCGGATTGAAAACAAAAAATAGAACGAAAGGAATTCAAATGTTTAGAGAATATCGTACACTAAGAGCCCTTCGCAGGGGCGAGATTATTGACCTCGGAGGCATCAAGCTCAAAATGGACGATGGACAAATTCAAGTAGGAGACCTGTACATAGGAGAGAGAAACACAGGCCCCAAACTGCTTACTGCAAAAAGGATTGTTATGCTGGACAATGAAAGCGGAATCAATTTCATCGTCCCGACTTGTAACGCTTACTACTACGACGGCCCGGAGTGTGTGAAAGTGTGCGAGGCTGATTAGATTTACGGTTGAATAAATAAAAAACTAACTAAGGAGGTATAAATGTCCACGGAATATTTTGTTGAGGCGACGGGTGAGTTGTTGGGTACGGTGCGTGTCACCGGCCCGTATTGCTGCCGCTGTGAAGTCAGTCTGGTGACGAAAAAATCGGGCGGAGTCAATGTTCCTGACCCGCGCAAGGTTTCCCGCGAACGTGTTAACGTTGACCGGTGTCCGCGCTGTTTGCAGAAGCGTTGCTGGTATGACCAAATTCAGCAAAGCATCGGGTTTTATTTTGCGATGCCGGCCCGCCGGATATCCCGGTTCCATCCTGATACGCCGGTGGTGGACGGGGACGGCCTGAAAATGACAATCCAGAGTTTCAGCGAAGAAATCATCGATATGGCCAAGTTCTTGTTCTCGGCGCCGGGAGTCTGCGTTGCCTGCAATGACAATATGTCGGAAAACGGTAAGTTTTGCAGTCACTGCGATGATATCATCAGTTCCCAAAGAAACTCGGGGTAAAAAAAAGGAGAACGGATAATGGAGTGGAACCTGAAAACGGTCGGATTGTCGCTGATTTGCACATTGTTCGCGTTTGGCGCGGGATGGGTAAATCATCATGTTCATGCATGGTCGGCTCTGTGGTGGCTGTCGGCATTTGTAATCATCGGCGCGGGGCTTTACGCAATCCGGTTTTGGCTTTATGCCGCGCTAGCTACACTGGCTTTTGCTTTGGTGGTCGGCCTTATTGGTTACATCATTGCGTTTCCGTGGTAGGGGTGGAAATTTTTAGGGCGGTGCGGGAAATAAAATTCCCGCCCCGCCCTTTATTTTTTTCTTATACAAATTTGATATTAGAAAAAAAATAAAAGAACAAAGGCTTTGCCGGATGGCAAAGCCTTTTTTTGTACCGCGTTTTTTGCGGTTACGTTACTTCGTAGGAAAGAGTTGGATGATTCTTCCGCGCTCTCCTGAATCAAATCGGTGCGGTTTGTTTCTTTGTTCGGCCACTGCTTTCGCGGGGGTGTTTTTGAAGTCGCGCAGCTGAAGCATAAGCGAAAGATCCGCGGCCTGTTTTTGCAATTTGATTCGCTCACTTTGGTACTCAACGATGAGACCAGACTGATGATGCGCCCAGTCTAACTGTCTGATGAACGCGTCTGCGGCGATGAACATCCCTAAAGCGAAAAGCGCCAGCCCGATGATCTTGATGATTACCGGAGAGGGGATACTCATTATCAAAACGACCACACTTACCGCAAATAGAGCCAATCCTGCAAAAAACATTCTCTCTCTGTTCATACAATACTCCTTTCTTGTTTAGGAACTATATTATTTATACCTAAACCATTATACTACTATTTAGCATAAAAGTCAAGTCCGAAACCAACTAAGTTTCGGCGGTTAGCACTCTTGACGGTAGAGTGCTAAATTTGATAAACTTACTTTTAAACAGCTTTTATGAAATTAGATAACCGAAAAGAGCATATTTTAGACTTTATAGTGCGCGATTATATCGCGACCGCCCAGCCGGTCTCTTCCGGCAGGATGGCTTTGCGCAGAGTTCTGGATTCCAGTTCTGCAACATTGAGGAATATTATGCTTGAGCTTGATGAGGGCGGTTTTCTTTTCCAGCCGCACACTTCCGCCGGAAGAGCGCCTACGGAGAAAGGATACCGGTATTTTATTGATAATATGATTGGTAAGCCTAAAGCATCGTCTAATTTTTCCGAATTTTCAGCCGACGCTTTAGGCTCGTTTGTTAATGATTTTGCGCATGACCTTGGGATATTTGCTTCGGCAATGATAACCGGAGAAAAAAATATGCGCGAGCTCGCAGGTTTCCGCGATGTGCTTTTAGAGCCCGAATTTCGTGAAGAAGATATGCTGGAAAACTTCGGCCGCATGGTTGACGAAATAGATTCGGTAATGGGCGAGTACCAAAAAGCTTTAATAAAAGAAGATAATGATTATAATGTGTGGATCGGGCGGGAAAATATTTACCCAGGGGCGAGAAAAGGCAGTACGCTTGTGGCACGGATAAGTATGCCAGAGGAAAATGAAATGATATTTTTTGCTTACGGGCCTACAAGAATGAATTATGAAAAAGCAATATTTAAGCTTAAAAATTTAATAGATGAAATATGAATGACGAAGATAAAAATAATAATGAAGAAGAAATATTGGAGGACGAAGTTGAGGTTGTGGAGGAAGAGGCTCTGCAGGATAAATTGAAAAAACTGCGGGCGGATTTAAAAACCTGCCAGAGCGAAAAAGCGGATTACCTCGCCGGATGGCAAAGAGCAAAAGCGGATTTCATAAACGCGAGGCGCGACGAAGAGAAAGCGAGGGGCGAATTTGCGAAATATGCCGCGGAGAAGGTTTTAAGGGAGATGCTTGTGGTAGCTGATTCGCTAGGACTTTCCGGCAACGCGGAATGTAAAACTGTTCTAGAACAGTTAAATAATATTTTAAAGAAAGAAGGGGTGGTACAAATAGAAGTGAATGGGCTGGTTTTTAACCCAATGTACCACGAAGCGCTCGGGCAGACGGAAACGGATAAAAAAGAAGAGGACGGTGTTGCGCTGGAAGAATTGCAAAAGGGATATATGCTCCACGGCAGAGTGCTCCGCCCGGCAAAAGTAAAAGTAGGAACATATAAATCAGATTAATAAATTAATAATAACAAACATATGAGTAAAATTTTAGGGATAGATTTAGGCACAACAAATTCAGCGATGGCGATTGTGGAAGGAGGAAGCCCGAAAATATTGGAGAATACGGAGGGAGTGCGGACCACTCCTTCAATAGTCGCTTTTTCAAAGGCGGGCGAACGGCTGGTCGGTCTTTTAGCCAAGCGTCAGGCGGTGACGAACCCGAAAAATACTATTTATTCGGTAAAGCGCCTTATCGGCAGAAAATTCAATGATGCGGAGGTAAAGCGCGACAAAACTCTTCTGCCCTACGAAATAAAAGAGTCGGCGAACGGCGGAGTGGAGGTAAAAATAAATGAAAAATGGTATAGGCCTGAAGAAATTTCGGCGATGATTTTGTCAAAGCTCAAGGCGGACGCGGAGTCAAAGCTCGGCGAAAAAATAGAGGAGGCGATAATTACTGTTCCCGCCTATTTTGATGACTCGCAGAGGCAGGCCACAAAAGCCGCGGGCGAGATAGCCGGCTTTAAAGTAAGGAGAATAATAAACGAGCCGACCGCGGCAGCTTTAGCATACGGGCTCAACAAAAAGAAAAATGAAAAGATAGTCGTTTACGACTTCGGAGGAGGAACTTTTGATGTGACGGTTCTTGAGATAGGAATGGAGGGCGATGAGCAATCCGTGGAAGTTAAAGCCACCGGAGGAGACACTCATTTGGGCGGGGACGATTTGGACCAGAAAATAATTCAGCACATCGCCTCCGAATATAAAAAAGAATCGGGAATAGACGTAACCAAAGATGTTCTGGCGCTTCAGCGCTTAAAAGAAGCCGCGGAAAAAGCAAAACACGAGCTTTCAACGACCATAGAAACGGAAATAAACATACCGTTCATTACTTCGGACGCTTCCGGTCCCAGGCATTTGCTTCTTAAATTTACCCGCGCAAAGCTTGAGGACCTGGCGCACGATTATTTGGAGAAATCTTTTGAAGTTACAAAAAGCGTGGTAAAAGACGCGGGATTCGCGATATCGGATATAGATGAAATTGTATTGGTCGGAGGACAGACCAGAATGCCGGCGATAGTTGAAGGCGTGAAAAAAATATTCGGCAAATCGCCGAACCTTTCCATCAATCCCGATGAAGTTGTGGCCTTAGGCGCTGCTACGCAGGGAGGAATTTCGCAGGGAGACGTCAAAGATG
>MFHL01000005.1 GCA_001778595.1 Candidatus Giovannonibacteria bacterium RIFCSPHIGHO2_02_FULL_44_11 | reverse complement strand
AAAATCTAAATTGAAACAGATTGAGGGTGGTCATTATCAGGTTATTCTTTCTACTGGTCAGTTTTTTGGTGAAGGATTGGATATTCGCAATATTTCTTGCCTCATATTGGCATTCCCTTTTTCGTTTGAAGGTAAACTAGTCCAATATATGGGACGACTCAGAGATGTTGGCGAACAAAAAATAGTCGTTGATTATCGTGATGTAATGATTCCATTTTTGGAGAAGCAGTTTAAGCAACGAGAACGGTACTATAAAAAATTGAAAGCTCAGATAAAATTTGCTTAACTTTTCCGAAGTTAAGCAAATCGTTCTAAGCTCTGCAAATTTCGTCAAACTGGTGGGCTATGTTCGCAAGGGGTGTCAAAGGTCTATCCGGGATACAAACCTGCCTGCCGGCAGGCAGGCTCGCCCCAAGGGCAGACAAGGGGCAACAACGTTTTACTTTTTAGCTAGGAGGAGGTCGTAGTTGTAAAACTTGGCAACTTTCTTGATATTATTCATTTTTTCGCGTAAAGTAACCATATACTCTTTATCCTCAAGCACTGTTATAAGACCGGACAGTGCCTGACCCATTTTTCACATATAAATCCCGGAGTATGCCGGGATTTTGTGTTTTGAAAAATGGCGTGTGCCCGCATGGGTGCACCCATTTGAAAAAGAAAAAGCCCGGTCGGGCTTGTTGAGTAAATGCAGAAATTTTTATTTGTGCAATAAGACTTCAAATATGAGGAACAAGGCAAGTGTTATGGTCCAGCAGACTATTTCGGGCGCTACGGGTTTGAATTCTATTTTATGAAGGGTCATTGCGAGCGACCCGAACAAAGTAATTAAAACGCCGAACGTGAAAAGCATTTTGCCGCACTGTTTCTGTTTAATAAATTAGCACGCCGTATTGTGCCGGTCAACGTATTGTGCACGAAGAGCTTGCGCCGATAATAGCGGCGCTGTTTTGCAGCTTTTGCTTTATTGATGTATACTTAATAAATGTTAAAAGCTCCGATACCGGCGGATGAAAATAAAAGACTCGAAGCCGTAAGGAAACTGAAGATTCTTAATACGGCACCAGAAGCGCGGTTTGATGAGCTGACAAATACCGCCATCAAGCGTTTTAATGTTGCAATTTCTACGATTACGGTAATAGACGAAGACAGAGAATGGTACAAGTCCTGTCAGGGCACGCACTCTTCTTCAGAGTTAAGAGATATCTCTTTTTGCGGACATGCCATGTTTTCGGCTGATATTTTCATAGTTGAAAACACATTAAAAGACGAAAGGTTCGCTGATAACCCCATGGTTATCGGGCCTCCGTATGTCCGCTTTTATGCAGGTGTTGCGATACATGAAAAGGAAAGCGGACAACCCATAGGAGTTTTTTGCATAAAGGACACGCAACCACGCACCATGTCCAAGGAAGACATAGCTTTTCTGGTAAAATTGGCGGGCAGGGCGGAGGACATGCTGAACGGCAAAATATAAAAACACCGTATTTACATACGATGTTGCGATACTGCGGGAATTAACGGCATTCTTCGCCTGACGTGGGCACTTTTAGGCAAATCGGACAATGAATTCCGGGTTTGTGATACGCCTCAATAAACTTATTCAGCGATAAAGCGTTGTTTGTCATTCTCAATGATTCGGCAAATAAGCTTTGGTCGGACATTTTTGTATGATGATATTCTTTTTTATCGGGGTTTGTATCAGTGCGTAATATCCCATATAGTCTGATGGCTCTGTCGATAGGGCCATTAAGGCCGGCAAAGTTGGCCATCTCTTGTGCTTGGAGTTCGGCTTGTTTGTTTAAGCTTCTTTCGGGAGGCAGCATGACGAAGCTTTTCTCGAGGCTATTTTCATAATCTCCCTCGTTGAATATCCCGCCGGATTCCTGATATTTTTGGTACGGTGTTTTTTCTTCGGTGTTTTCACGCATAAAGATAATATATACTATATATATGACTTTAACAACTCACGCTATAGTGGGGGCGGCGGCGGCGAAATTATTTCCCCAGCATTATATACTCGCTTTTTTTGCGGGGTTTATTTCACATTTTTTCATTGACGCCATTCCTCACTGGGATTATACGCTTAGTTCAATGAAAAAAGACGAACAAAACCCTTTAAACAACGACATTGTTTTCGGCAGAAGTTTTATTCTGGACCTTTTGGATATCGGTTTTGATTTTTTTCTCGCGCTTTTTCTCCCTTTGTTGATATTCAGCTCAAACGAAATTTCGCAGTCGCTGATAGTACTTTGCGGGGCTGTGGGGGGTGTTTCGCCTGACGCTTTGCAGTTTGTGTATTTTAAATTTCGCCGGGAACCGCTTGTAAGCCTCCAAAAATTCCACCAGTGGATACATGCCGATACAAAGATTGAAAGCTGGAAGCGGGGAATACCGGCTCAACTTGCCATAGCCGTGTTTGTAATTTTTATCTCAACCAAAATTTAATATTAAGCTCGTTGACAAAGAGCTTACTTGCGTGCTTAAATGTGTTTTAGTTTAAGTACTTTAAATTTGAGGGGGAAAAATGGAAACAAATCCGGACCGTGCGCTAGGAAAACTCAATCATTTTCTTTCGGTAAGAGATTTCTCCGTGAGCAGTTTAATTAATCTGATGAGGAAAACTCTTGAGATTAAGAATTTTATCAGGAAGCCTAAAGGCCCTGAACTTCTTCTCCGCGCCTGCGCAGGGAAGCAAATGGTCAATGTTTTTTTTCAGGATTCTACGCGTACGCGCAGTTCCAGCAGCTCTGCCGCCGCGAGCCTCGGCATGTTCGTGGAAAATATTCTTGGAACCAAAGTAGACGGCGAATACAAGCTTGCTTATACTTCGTTGTACTCCAAGGGCGCCGCTTTTTTGGATGAGATGATGACGTACGCCGCGTATTTTGATCTGATTAATATTCGCGCGCACAAAGTCGGCATGGCTGAAGAAATTGCCAGGGAAATTGACAGGCGCGGATATAACGGCCACGTAATCAATTCCGCCGACGGAGAAAAAGGCGAGGGCGAACATCCGACTCAGGCCGCAACAAACATTTATACCTTTTTCGGAGGGTTCGGAATTGACATCGAAAAAGACTGGAAAAGACTACCTCAATATTCCGTGGCTTTCATAAATGACTGCAGGAACAGGGTTGTGAGATCTGACTCGCTTTTGATGGGCAAGGCACTGGGAATGGAGTTGAAATATTGCTGTGTGCCGGGGCTTGAACCGGACGAACTTCTCCAAAACGAATTAAAGTCGGCCGGAGTAAGGTTTTCAATCCATTACAATCTTCAGCCTGCAAGTGTGGCGAGTATATCCAGGATTCCGGAAGATTGGCTTGGCAAAGAGCGAACCGAAGAAATTTTAAGGTCAGGCCAAAGTTGCTCCATAACTAGGCGGACGGCGGACGAATTCGGTTATGCCGGCGTAATGCATGCTTTTCCGCGTTTTGAACGGGGCAATGAATTGCCTTCAAGAAATACTGCCGGAGATTTAAGTCTGGATGACGATGACAGGGCCTGGTATTGGAAGCAGATAAGAAACGGCAAATTCGTCCGTATGGCCGTCATTCTGATGTTACTTAATCCGTCATTAGAACTTGAAAGTTTGAGACTGCAAGAATTGAACGCCAGTTTCATTGGTCAATGTTACCATTGCGGCAGATTACAGAATTCAGTTTCCGGTTGGGGCGATTTGAAAGCGGAAAGATACAAAGAACTTCCGTTGTTGCCATTTTGTCCAAAATGCCAAAAAAAATAATCCCGTCCCGACGTAAACGTCGTGGACGGTTTTTTATTTATATTTCGGATTGTTTTCTTTTGCACCCGCTTTTTTGTTTGCGTAGCGCGCGAGGACAAAAAGCAGACTGGAGAGACGGTTCATGTAGGATAGGCTAAATTTGGAAGCTCGGCTTCCACTTGGAAGCCGAGCTTCCAAATCACAAATTTGGCGTTCTGCACGCCGTGCGAGAGCTCTCGCATAATCCAAATGCGCGGACAACACGCTTCCTCCGGAGATTGTGAATTTTGTGATAACACCGAGCTCGCCGCCGAATTTATCAGCGGTTTTTTCAAGTTCTTTTAACTTTTTTTCTTCTAATTTTAGATTTTTGCTTCCGCCAAGCTCCGCCTGTAAAATAAATAAAGTTTCCTGTATGTTTTTTACGATGTTTTTGATTTTTTTATCCTGCGATAAAGACACACAAATACCCAGATAAGAATTTAGCTCGTCCAAATTTCCCAGCGCATGGAAAATTTTATTATTTTTTTTGATGCGTTTGCCGGAGCCGAACAAAGTTGTGGTTCCGCCGTCGCCTTTCCCTGAATAAAATTTCATTATACAATTATAGTACATTATGAAAAAAATCTTATCTATATCGGTACTTGGCGCGGTGTTCGCGGTATTGTTTTATTTCCGGGCCGACCTGCTTAAGGTTTATAAGGCACTGCCCGAGATATCCAACAATATTCCGAATATTGTAAACGACATCAAGAAAGAAATTTCGGCGCCTGCGCCGCTGCGTTCTTCCAGTACTGCGCCGGCCGTTGTGCTTACAAAGGCCGGGGTAATTGAACGCACGAACATAGAGCGTCAAAATAACGGCGGTCTCCCTGTGCTGAAAGAAAACACCAAATTAAACGCCGCGGCGCAGGTGAAACTGAAAGATATGTTCGCAAAGCAATATTTTGAGCATGTTTCTCCCTTGGGCATCGGGCCGGGAGACCTGGTGGAGGCGCAAGGGTATGATTATATTCTTGCCGGAGAAAATCTCGCGCTCGGCAATTTTGCGGGAGATAAAGATTTGGTCACGGCATGGATGAATTCTCCCGGACACCGCGCGAATATTTTAAATAACAGATACCGGGAAATCGGGGTCGCGGTAGGAAAAGGAATATATGAAGGGCACGAGACATGGCTTGCCGTGCAGGAATTCGGTCTGCCGCTTTCGGCCTGCCCGTCGCCTGATAAAATGCTTCAGACTGATATCTACGGCGGCGAAGCCGGATTAAACATCCTCAAAGCGGAGGCGGAAAATTTGAAAGCGGAACTGGAAGCAAACGAACCGAAAACACGCAAAGAATTCGGCGAATACAACCAAAAAGTGGA
This sequence comes from Candidatus Giovannonibacteria bacterium RIFCSPHIGHO2_02_FULL_44_11, assembly GCA_001778595.1. Lineage (GTDB taxonomy): Bacteria > Patescibacteriota > Minisyncoccia > UBA11713 > 2-01-FULL-45-33 > 2-01-FULL-45-33. The sequence goes on along the minus strand of MFHL01000005.1, from coordinate 32,983 downwards.
CGAATACAATTCGCTTGTAAGGCAGATCAACTCGCTTATAGATGAAATAAAGACCATGGTAATCAAGTATAATGCTGAAGTGCAGGCGTTTAATCTTTGTGCCGGAAATTAATCGTGCTATAACAGAAACAGATTATTCGGGTATTGACCGGTGGGATACTATATAACTTTCGACGGAGGAAGCGGTACGGGAAAAGGCACTGTAATTAAAGAATTCGAAAATTATTTGACCGGCCTCGGGAAAAAAGTCAAAATTTTACGGGACAATGAAATAGCGCCTTTGAGAGACCACGGCGCTTTGATGCTGCCGTGGTGCGGGAAGAATGATATAGTAAAAAGTGCTTTTGTATTCCCGCTGTTCGTTGCAGGTTTCAGGATGACCGAGCAGGTTGTGGACGAAGCGTTGTGCTTGAACGATTTTGTCCTGCGGGACAGGTCATTTGTGAGTTCTTTGGCATATAGAGCCTCTCCCGGGGATCTAGACCAGTACCAGATTTGGGACCTTTTCATAAATCACATGGGTTTGCGCGTTCCTGACATCGCGGTCATAACCGATTGTGATGTGGATACGGCGATGGAAAGGGAGTCGCTGCGCAAACAGGCAGACAAAGGGCTTGGCGGAAAAATGTCCGGGGGACGCGGCAATAGGGTAAAAATAAGAGAATTATTTTTGAAACTGCCTGAAGTTTTTGACGGCAAGATGAATGTTGTTATCGTCCGCAACGGCGGCAAATTCACTGATGATAAAGACGCGGTTGCGAGGAAGATTGCAAAGGCGGCGGATAAAATGATAACTACTATGAAAAGAAAGGGGATAAAGATATGATAAACGGCCTGAGCTGTGATGATTTCGCCGCGGTTTTCAAAGAAAATATCGAAAAAAGAAGCCGTACGGCAAAAGGTGTGTCTGATACAAGCACGAGTTCCAAAAAGAAAAAACTCTTAAAAGAAAAAACTGCTTTAAAAGAGCAGGTTGCCGAAAACACTGAATGCTTGGTTAAATCCGTCGCAATTGACTCAATATTTTATTCTTCCATTAAGCAGCCTTTTCTAAAAAGCGTCACGATAAGAGCTTTGATGGAGAGCTGGGATTCGGTCATCAATTCCGGTCTGCAGGAAGAAGGCGCTTATCTGGATGATTATCTTAAACTTTGCGCTTCGGCCAAGGAACTTAAAAAGACCGCAGGATTTAATTACCGGGTAAACAAGCGTTACCGGACGTGGAGGGTATCCTACACTAAAGCTAATCTGGACCCTTTACAGTTGGAATCAGCAATGGACTTTTTTTACGGGGAGCTTGTTTCAAAAATAGAACTTGCCGTAAATAAGCAAATTTCCCAGGCGGAGCTTTTGGCTTATGCCGACCATATGATAGACGGCGAGATACATCCGTGGGCGGACGGATGCGGAAGAAGCGCCACTGCAGCCGTGATGTGGCTTTCGCTGCTCTCTCCGGATTTTGTTTTTCCGGTCTTCGGCGAAAGGAGCGAACACTACGCAGCCATCCATGACTTAACGGAGCATACGAAGTATTATGAATGTTGTTTGTCGGGAAAGTAAAAAAATAAGTGGGACATAGGTCCCGCTTTTTGTTATACTTAAAATTATGGACCGAGATAAATTTTTTAAAGATGCGCTCGAATTTGTAAAAGAAAAGCACAAAGGTCAGGTAAGAGCAGGAAATGTGCCCGCCTGGCATCATTTGGCCAGAGTTTCCGGTCTTTTGAGTTTTGTATTGGAAAAACACGGGGAATGCGGAGGACAAGAAAGGTCCATAATTGTCACTGCGGCTTTGGGGCACGATGTTTTGGAAGACACAAAAGTCACTGAAAAAGAAGTTATGGCGGTTTTTGGGCCTCGAGGATCAGAAATTATTAAAAGCATGACTAATAAATGGGGGGACAAGAATGTGATGCCTTATGTTAAACAGGTTGCGGGTTCTGAAGAGGCGGTAAGGCTTGTAAAGCTTTCCGATCTTTATGACAACCACATCAGCGTTGTTTATAACCTGCATATTCTGGGCCTAAAATGGACGCATTCGTATTTTTTGCCCATTGTTACTCCGATGCGTTTAGCTGTTACCAAAACAAAATTTAAAAAATTCAAAAAAACAGCCGAGGAGCTTGTCTCATTGGTAAATTCCGCGGCATTTTTATTGGATGGCGAGATAAGGCGGTTTGAAGAGAAAAATAAAAAACGGCCTTAGCGGCCGCTTTTTGCTTTTTCCTGAAGGACGTTCAATACTTGCTCGGCTATCATTTCAACCATTTTTTTCTCTTCCATTTTGGTCGTATCCAGCAGGCGGAGCTGTTTGTGGGTGGGTGACAAGACATCATAAGCTTTTTTGTACCGGTTTACCAAAATTTCTACGTTTTTAGGATTGGTCGTCTCACCGAGTTTTTTGGTAAGCGCGATGCGCTGTTCGCGTTCTATTGCGATTTTCGGGTCGCAGACCATGAAATAGGCGGCATCAATATTGTTTACCCAGAACTCGGAAAGAAAAAACTTTTGATATATTTCTTTGTCCTGAACGGTGAGCTTGTTTTTTTCTTGCCAATATTCCATCCAGCAATATCCGTCGAAAATACCGCGATCGAAGATGACGACATCGTATTTGTGGCCGTGGCTTTCATCAATAAGGATCTTCCGGGCATAGTCGCAGGTTGCGATGTTGTAGAGAGGAGTATCTCTCTCAATATGCCGTACCTGCTCGGCGCCTTCTTGCGGAGGCAGGACTCTGAAACCTTCGCGGCGCAGAAATTTATCCAGTTCGGTGATAGTGGTCGATTTCCCCGCCGAAGGAGAGCCGGTAAACTCCAGAAAGAACGGCCTCGGAATATAATTGCCGTAGCGAATATTGCTTTTGAGATATTTGAGTATTTCCTGCGCTTTTTGTTCAAACATCTTTTCTTTGTTCATATTTCACCTCATCCGTCTATTCCGAGATATTTGAGGTCGCGGAAAAGTTCTTTGGTCAGAGTGAAATACCTCTCGTTGATGTCGGCGGGTTTATCTTTTAGCGAAATCACGGAAAGTTCTTCCCAGTTTTTCATTCCGCAGGGAAAAGGTACGGAGATATTTTCCGCCAATATCGCGTTGAGCGATACGCCGACTTGTTTGGCGATATAATTCCGGTGTATGCCGTCCATGATAACGAAATTTTTGCCGTGCCTTTCCACTATCGGAGGCAGATAACACGAAAAAGCGGGGACATCTTCCAGGTCACGCCCGAAAACGAACCATGCTCCGAGTTCGCTTATCCCGCTCGGTATCATGTAATTTCTGAAGAACGAAGGCAGTTCTTTTAAGACGCCAGACAAATTTTCCTCGTACGCGAATTTCTGGCCTACTTTAAGGCCGTTCGGGTCAAATTTCCGCAGGCTTATCTGCGCTTCGCTGAAAGGATAGTGTCCGTTCATCGTCCGCATTTTGGACATGAGATATTTCGCAAGATCCCAGCTTATCGGAGATAGTTCGCCGACATTTTTCATGTATCTTAAAGGAATAATGTGTTCAGCCGTGTCCAGGTCTGGAAGATTCATCCGTCTTACAAGATCGCCGCCGGAGAGTCCGAGTCTTTTTAAAAATTCTTCCTTGCCAATTTCCCATTCCGGTGTTTGCATATAATTTTATTTCCAAAATTTCAAATCTTAAGTTAATATAGAAGAATGCAGATGAAAAGTCATGTGGACAACGCCCGCGATCTTGGTCGGGGTAAAAAAATTTTGGGGTTTGACATGGACGGAGTTGTGATTGATAATGCTGAACTGAAATTGAGAGTCGCCAAAAGTCTCGGAATTAATTTGTCGCCTATGCAAACGCCCGCGGAAATAATAAAAAAAATAGTTCCTTCTGATTTGTTGCGCAGGCTTCAGCTCGCTATCTACTGTAATCCCATGATTTCCATAGAGGCTCCGCTTATGCCCGGAATCGTAAAGCTTTTGGACGATATTAATTCGGCAAAAATACCGTACCTCCTTATTTCAAGGAGACTCGAGCCGTCTATAGCGATAGATTTGCTGAAGAAAAGAGGTATCTGGCCGAAATATTTCAATGAGTCAAACGCTTTTTTTGTTGTTGAGCCTATAGAGAAAAATATTAAGGCGAAAGAATTGGGAGTTACTCATTATGTGGACGATGAAACGAAAATTTTATCCGTTCTTGCGGACGTGCCGAACAAATTTTTATTTGACCATTTGAACGTATTCCCGGCATCGGACAATTACATTAAAATTGCTTCGCACGAAGAGCTTGCTAAATATTTTTTGGGGTGAAAAAGGTTCTGACCAAAAAATTTTTTGAAAGGAGCGCGCTGAAGGTTGCGCCGGAGCTTTTGGGTAAATATTTATGTGTATCTAGCTCACTTAGACGTCGGACGTCTAAGTGTTTTATGATAACCGAAGTCGAGGCTTATGATGGACCAAAAGACAAAGCGTCGCACGCTTCGCGCGGAAGAACGCTCCGCAATGAGCCGATGTTCGGAGAAGCGGGTCGGTGGTATGTTTATTTTACTTACGGCATGCACTGGATGCTGAATATTGTGACCGGCCCCAAAGATTATCCCGCGGCGGTATTGATAAGAGGTGTTTCCGATTTTTTGCCGCAGCAAAACCTTAAATTTAAGGCTTTGAAGGCGAATATTTTTCAAGACCTTGCGAGCGCGACGGCGCAAGCACGAGGAATTTTTCAGCAGGAAAATATCCGTGTCTTGAAAAATGTTGCGCCGAGAAGCCTTGATGGTCCTGCTAAGCTTACAAAATCTTTAAAAATAGATAAAAAATTCAACGGTCAGACGGCGTCTAAAAAAAACAAATTATGGATAGAAGACCGAGGAATTAAAATAAAATCTTCAAAGATAAAAGCCGCGCCTAGGATAGGTGTGGACTACGCGGGAGCGTGGGCAAAGAAACCTTATAGGTTTCTGCTTACGCCTCATTGATTTAATGCTGTTTTTGATTTAAACTTTTTTCAAGGGGGAGGTAAATAAAAATGAGTGAACACGTTAAGGAAGTTTCCTCGCGGGATTTTAACGCGGAGGTAGTGAAAAGCGATTTGCCGGTAGTAGTGGATTTTTGGGCGCCTTGGTGCGGACCATGCAGGGTTTTGGCACCGATATTGGAGGATAATTTGGCAAAGCCGTTTTCAGGCATAATGAAGTTTGTCAAAGTTAATATTGATGAAGAGCCCGGCCTTGCAAGTCTTCATGGTATCCAAAGCATACCAACACTGATATTGTTCAGAAACGGAAGCGAATTGGACCGGGGGGTCGGCGGTACGGAAGGTATTAAAATGATCGAAAATTTCGTAAACGCAAATTACGTAAAAAAGTAAAACCGGGGTTATTGACCCCGTTTTTTGTTTTTTTGAAGGTTATGTTATAATTTAAAACATGGCAAAGAAAGTTGCTATCTATTCAACTCCTTGGTGCGTCTATTGCAAGATGGCCAAGAAGTATTTTGCGGATAATAAAATAGAATACACCGAGCACGATGTCGCCGAGGATATAAAGGCAAGAGATGAAATGGTCAAAAAAACCGGTCAGATGGGCGTACCGGTAATTGATATAGACGGCGAGCTCACTATAGGCTTTGATCAAATGCGTCTCAAAGCTCTTTTGGGGCTTTAACTAAACTTCGCGCGATCTTCCAAAAGAACTTCGCAGGACATTTCTTTGTCTTTGCGCAGATATTTTAAAACCAGTTTGTCGCCGACTTTACAGTTGGCCAAAACATCTTCCAAAGTTTCTTTTTCGGTAATATTTTTTCCGTTGGCGGCTACAATAATGTCGTGTTCTCTTAAGCCCGCTTCATACGCTGAGCTTCCCGGAAGCACCGCGAATTCTTCCCCTACACCCTCTTTTACTATTAAAGCCCCGTGTTCAGCGGGTATTTTGAAATGCTTTCTGATATTTTTATTCAAAAGAACGTAGCGTATGCCCAAAAACGGCGAGCGGATGTGGCCGTATTTTTTTACTTCTTCAAGGTCGTTCCTCGCGCGGTCAATTGGAATTGCGAAGCCGATGTTTTGCGCGCCGAAAACTATTGCGGAGTTAATGCCTATGGCCTCGCCGTCCAGATTTATTAAAGGTCCGCCCGAGTTGCCGGGGTTTATCGCGGCGTCGGTCTGAATAAGCCCGCGGAGGCGCTCCTGATGGCCTTCAATATCGGTAATGGCGGAGAGAAATCTGGAGAGTCCCGAGACTATACCCGTGGAAACAGTATTTGAAAATTCTCCAAGAGCGTTGCCTATGGCAATCACGGCCATGCCGAGCTTTACCTGCTTGGTTTTGGAAAGTGAAATACTGGGAAGGCTTGAAGGAGGATTGAGTATTTTTAATATTGCGATATCGGCAAGAGGGTCAACGCCTAGTATCTGCAAATCGTAAGATTCGCCGGCAATCACCGCTTTGTAAGTTGCTTTTTTATCCTGCACAACGTGTTTATTCGTCAAAATTATTCCCGAAGGGTCAACAATAAAACCTGAGCCTCCGGATACGGACACTTTGCCGTCCACCGTTTCGTCGTTGAGCTTCTCCGAAAATTGTTCCGGAGGTACGCCCATTTTTCGAAGGTCTTCGGCGACGAGCTCCGCGGATTTGGACGCGGCAATGCTTACCACTCCCGGGAGGGCCTTTTCTATTGCCAGCATTATTTTTTCCTGATATTCCATTTTATTTAATATAACACTTTTTAATATTTGTGTCCCCTCGAGAGGAATTGAACCTCTATCGACCCCTTAGGACGGGGATGTTCTGTCCGTTGAACTACGAGGGGGAGACTTGGTTATTTATAGCATTTTTCTTGCAAAAATTCTATCTTCACGCTATGGTAATGGGAGATTTTAGTTAGCACGCATGAAAATTATCCTAAAAGAGATTCGCGGTTGCGGGGCGACTTTTGTTTTGGATTTGTTTAAAGGCAAGGACAGGACAGGTAAGGCATTTTTTAAGCGGTTCAATGATTTGTTATCGCAAGTTTTTGACGGAAACGCGGAAGATCTTGTTTTCTACACATACGGCGTGAAAATTGATCCGGAGCGCATTACTCTAAACATGACCGACGGTCGAAAGCGCATGGCAAAAGTTGACGGTTTAGGGAATCAGTATAGGGAAGACCAAAAATTTGCTGTGGCTATGTTGGAGTACGACGCAAAAAACGGAAAGTATTCCACTCCGGTTCCGCGTTATGCTTGCTATTTATGCGAAGAAGCAACGTGGGGAGTGGGAAGAATCAGAATGGAAGTTTACGATCATAAATCAAAATCAATTAAAGAAGTAAATGTGCATGACGATTGTAAGTTGAGATATCTTAAAAAAATCTCTAAATAAAATTGCGTACTCAAAAAGCCGGATAGCCAGGCTTTTTTCTTTACAAAAACATAGAACAGCGTTAAAGTGGCAGAAGATTTGGGGGAGCAGAGAATGAAAAGATTTTTAATCGGGGCCGCGGTTATATTGACATTGCTTGTTACTGTTCACGCTGAAGCCAAAGAAGCCTGGCATGTGGTCAAAAAAGGAAGCGGCCACGATCATATTGTAAAAGGCCTTCAGCAGTTTCCGCTCACGCAATATTTGAATTACAAATACGCAACTTATGTCGGTTTTGGCAGGGGGTGTGCCACGCCGCCTGAATATGCCGGAGGGGAATGTGTAACCTTAACTCTTGTAACCGGTGACGACGAATTAGTAAGGGTTGAGGTGGAGCTGCCCTCATTTGAAATGACTTTATTTTTACACGAATTGAGCCCTCATTTCGGCAAATATAAATGGTGGAGTCCTGTTTTACAGATCAAAGAAAAACCGCTGTTCGGAGGTGATAAATATCAATTAATCGACATTGTATTGCTCGGTAGATTTAAAATGGTGCTTGATAAAAATCCGCCACATGGCGTTGTTGGTTACACGAACGAGGTGTATTAATTTTTTTATAGAAGCCCTAATAATGAGAGGGCTTTTTTTCTTGCTAAAAAACCCGTTCGGAGCTAGGGTGGGAGAGGAAATTATACTTGAAAAAGGAGCTTGCGATGAAGAAGAGTGATTTGTTTATTGTTCCTGAAGAATGGGGAAATTTTCGGCTTGAAACTTTGGCGATACACGGAGGCGGTTTGCTTACCGATACGGAAATGAATCCGGGGATTCAGCGTTCTACCGCCATGCCAATGCTGACAGATGACAGATCAAGAAGGCTTTTTTCAGGTAAGGAAGCAGGTCATTTTTATGGCCCGATAAGCAATAAAACCGAAGAATGTTTGGAGAGACGGCTTGCTTCGCTTCACGGCGCGGGAGCCGCTTTGACCCTTGCCAGCGGTATGACGGCCATAAAAACACTGTTTGAATATTTAGGCAGAAACGGCGGACATATTGTGTCCTCGAGCAAACTGTATGGCGGAGTCTATGATTTATTCAAAAAGATTCTGCCGGCCTTTGGCATTGAAACTACTTTTGTTGAAAATCCGTACGATTTAAGAGAGTGGGATGAGGCCATAAGAAAAAATACGGCGGCGTTTCATGTTGAGATCCCTTCCAATCCTTTGATAGATGTTTTTGACGGGAAGCGTATTGCGGAGCTTGCCCATAAGCGCGGAATTGTTGCCGTGGCCGATACTACTTTGGGCACGCCGTTTTTGATACGGCCGTTTGACCTTGGTTTTGATTTTGTCGGCGAATCGCTGTCAAAATATTTTTCAGACGGAGAGGTTTGGGGAGGAGACATTCTTTCGCGGTCCAAAGAATGGATGGACCGTTTTCGTACTGATTGGTATCGGGACGTGCGCTCCAGCATGTCTACGGACACGGCAGACACAATCCGTGCCAATACCGAATCTTTGGGACCGCGCATAGAAGCTCATTGTTTCAACGCGGAAATGATGGTCAAATATCTTTCACAACATCCAAAAGTAAAAAAGGTTTTTTATCCCACTGTCGGTCCGAGAGCCGAAGCGAATAAGAAGCTGATGCCAAACGGGTTTGGCGGACTTTTGGCTTTTGAGGTGGAAGGCGGAGGAGAAGCGGCCAAAATTTTCGTGGACTCGCTAAAACTTTTTTGGCTCGCGCCGAATATCGGTGAGCCGAGATCTTTGATGCTCCGGCCCTGGGTTACGACCCACAACCAAATGGACTCGGAAGAGCTCCTAAAAGTCGGCATTTCGGAGGCGACAATAAGGTTCTCTATGGGGCGCGAAGCCTGGCAAAACCAGGTTTTCGATTGCCATCAGGCATTTCAGAAAATTTAACGTCCGCGACGCATAGTCGGACGTTTTTTTATTTTCGTATAATTCATGTTAAATTTAATCTAATGAAGGTCCGCATTAAAAGATTCGATAAATTCTTGCCGCTGCCCCAGTACAAGACCAAGGGCGCGGCGTGTTTTGATTTTACGGCGCGTATTACCGCGGAAATTTTACCGAAGGAAATAAAATACATACCGTTGAATGTCGCGATAGAGCACCCCGAAAACCATATGCTGATAATGGCCGCACGTAGCTCGCTCCACAAAAAAGGACTGATGCTTGCGAATAACGTGGCGATTGGAGACACGGATTTTTCGGGAAACGCCGACGAATACCACGCCGCAGTTTATAATTTTTTGGACAAGCCGGTTTCAATTGAAAAAGGCGAAAGGATAACGCAGGGATTTTTCCGTAAATACGACCGCGCCGAATGGGAGGAGGTTGAGGATTTGGGCAATACCTCCCGTGGAGGGTTTGGGTCTACGGGTCTGGTTTAATTTATCAAAATTTGCTAAAATACTTTTATGCAATGGGGATCGTATTACAATAACTGGAATACGCACTGGAATGTGCCTTTTTGGGGTTTTGCTTTTATGCCCGTTATCGGATTGTTTGTTTTGGCGCTTATCGTATGGACTATATATTGGAAAGGCAGGGCTTTGTGGCACGCCGCCAGAAAAGGAGATCTTTATTGGTTTATTGCACTGCTTCTGATAAACACAGCCGGCATTTTGGAAATTTTATACATTTTCCGCTTCAGCAAAAAATCTTTGCCGAAAGCGGAGCCTGTTGAGACAAAACAAAATTAACAAGGGCCTATAGTTCAGTGGCAGAACGGATCCATGGCATGGATCAGGTCAGGGTTCGATTCCCTGTAGGTCCAAAATATTTTTATGCATAATAATCAAATTTTAATAATTAACCCGCCATCATTCCCCCAGAAAAAAGAGGCGGGGCGCGGTCAGGAGTCCCACTCAAAATAAGTTTGAGTAAATGATATAATGACACCACCGTTATAATAAGTAATAATTTGTAATAACTTTGAATAACAATGTCTGCCGAAAAAGAGCAAAATCTTAATAATTCCGAAAAAGAAAGATTGGCGGAGCTTGCGAGAGAATTAGAAGTCATCCATGTGCAGAAAACCAACGGACAAAGCGATGTTGTGATGCAAAAGCTTATAAAAAGGCTTCGAGATGGCGACGCGTATTCCGCGAAAATCTTTTTAAGCAATGAAGCGGATAAATTTACACAGTATCGGGAAGACGCGGTACCTGTTATCATTGAAAAACTTTATGGTGGTAGCGGAAGTCCTTGGTTTACGCTTGAACGCAAAATGAGGATTGTCAAATCTGAATCTCCGAAATAACTTGGTTCCAATCGACACGGATGTAGTCCGCTATTAAAATAAAACCGCCTATTGGAGGCGGTGCACGGAAGTGTTTTCCTTACGGAATGGCTGTCCGTCGGAACGGTAAAGAATTTCTTTCTCGGGTTCGGCGACACATCGCGGGCATTTATAAACTTTTTGGAACATCCCGTTTTCCTGGAAATCAGCGCAGGCAAACTCTTCCAGGGATTCTTTGCATTTAGGGCATTGTAATCGCAGCATTGCCATCGGTAAGAACTTTGCGGGTTTTTTGGCTGAAGAATGTTTTTTATAGATTATCATTTTCAGCCCTGCCGCAATCAACGCCAAGACCAAAAGCCCGCCGAAAGTATTTCTATCCATAAAATTGTTCTTTCTTTCTTCTTTTTTCATAATAGCACAAAAGCACGGCTTGCAAGTTTTTCTATTATTTGTAAATATTTAACGTAGATATCGGAAAGCGGTAAGCAAATGAAAAATCCGGCAGTTAAAGAAACTCATTACGGCAAAGAAGTTCTGGTCAACAAAGAAATGGATATGTTGCGCAAAACCGAATGTCTTTGCTTGAATTGCGGAAACATGAAGCCAGGCCAGGCAGATCATTGTCATGTTGCTTCAGCGCTTTACAAGATTTGCGTTATTGAAAATGTTTCGATGGCGATTACCAGATGTCCGATTTTTAAACCCAAAAACTAATGGATAAGACCATTAGTTTTTTTGTTGCGCGGGTGGGCGGGTTGACTTTTGGTATAGATTATGATATACTTTAACCAGTAAAAAAGCTCTCTGAAATCAAAAAACACATTAAACAAATTTAGAAAGGTAGGAAGGCGGCAAATGAAAAAATGGACGTTTGAGGCGAATGCGGGAGGAGACTCCATCGGAGGTTCTTCTTATGTACACAACGGCAATATTCAAGTAGACCACGGTGCGATACAATCGGAAAAAAGGATAAAGTATCCTGAAATGACGCGCGGAGACATCGAACTTTTTCTCTTATCACATGATCATCTGGACCATTGCGGAGGAGTGCCGGTTTTTTTAAGAGAACACCCCGAGTCAAAAGTGATGATGACGAAAACATCGTTTGAAGGGATGAATTTTCTCTTAAAGGATTCGGTTAAGATAGCCGAATCCCGCGCGGAGATAGATTTGTTGCAAGGACGGAAACCGGAGCCGCCGCTATTTAGCTTAAGAGAGGTTGAGAGTCTCGTTGACCGGGTGGATTTTATCGGCGACACTTCATGGTTCTCGCCGATCGCGGGGCATAAGATTTCTTTTCGTTCCGCCGGACACAAACCGGGAGCGGCGATGTTTCTGATGGTTTTTCCTGACGGCACGCGAGTTTTGCACGCCTGCGATGTTTCTGTGGATGAAAGGGCTTTAGTTAGGGGCGCCGGCATACCGCAAGATTTTCTCAACCCGGATGTGATGGTGGTTGAATCCACGTACGGCAATCGAGAACTTCCGGACAGAGCCAAAGAAAAGGCCAGATTAAAGGAGGTTATCCGGAAAGTTTTTGCGCGCGGCGGTAAAGCCGTTATTCCGCATTTTGCTTCCACGCTAATTGAAGAGGCGTTGCCTTTGGCAGAAGCCGGATTTCCGGTTCATGTTGACGGCATGGGCAGAGATTTTACGCATCTTTACGCAAACAGCGCGCCATGGTGCGAACAGGACAAGCCGTTTAAGCTTTCTGATTTCGGTTCGCTGTTCTTAGTGGACGGAGGGTGCAAGGAAGAGGACAGGTTTTACCGGCGGGATCTTGTTAGACAGCCGGAACCGGTGGTCATTGTAAGTTCTTCGGGAATGCTTGAGGCGGGACCGTCAGTAGGATATGTTGAGGAGCTTTTGGAAGATTCAAAAAACGCAGTAATTCTTCCCGGATACCAGGCCAAAGATACGCAGGGCAGAAAGCTTACTCAACTGCAGAAAGGCGAGAAGATAACTTTTTTTCATCAGTATGTGAAGAAAGTTGAAGGACAGCAGCCCGAGTTAAAAGAATATGAAGTAACCAGGCAAATCAACGCCGATGTTATCCCGTTCAAACTGTCGGGGCACTCCGGAGGCGACAAGATGGCGAAGTGGATCTGCCGGATCAACCCCAAAAAGGTTGTGACGGTCCATGGAGAGCCGGAGGCTCACGAGGGGCTGAAAGAAAGGACGCAAAGATTGAAGAAAGACATCGAGTTTTTCACCGCAAAAAACGGAGAGACTTTGGAATTTGTTTTTGTGTAAGTGTGTAAGTAGGGTGCCAGGCGTTTTTGACCAACTAACAAACCGGCCGTAGGCCGAAAAGGAGAATTTGTTATGAAAGACATGAAAGATTTGCAAAAGGCGGTGATTGAGAAGGAGGCGGATAACCGTCCGCAGGAGATTAGCGAGGTGGATGTAGAGGCGATGACAGGCGATGCTCTGAAGGGAAATGAGCTTGTGGATGTGCTTGCGTTGGCCAATCTGGACGTGGAGGAGTTGTTGAAGGACAACGAGTCCTTTGCCAATTTCATTTCGGCCGAAATTGAAAAAGCTGAGGTCCTGATAAAGATCAAGAAAAACATCCCGCAGTACGAGGCATTGCTTAGGAAAATGATCGAGGCTAATTGCTCAAAAGGCGTGTTCGCTGATACCCAGCCTATCAAAGACCTAAAGGCTCAGATTGATGCGGCCAAAGAGTTCCGGGTCGGAGAAGAGGTTGATGAGGCTGCGCTTGAGGTTGTGAATTTCAGGAATTTTTACACTGAGGTGCAGGATTCGGCCGACAAAGTAAGAAGTCTCCTGAAGTCGACGAAAGAAGAGGCGGACGCGGAGGTTGACGGGCTTGTCGATAAGTACCGCGGCTTTTTTGAGAAGCTGTGGAAAAACAGGCACATCCAGGAAGTTCCCGACGAGATCGTGGACGAGTGGAAGAGGAAGCATGTTTCTTTCTCCGACTACGCATTCTCGGCGAAAAATCCCAAGGGGAAGAAAATTTGGTGCTGGGGAATCAAGGGGAACATAGAGAGCATGGCAGTTGCCAAAGCTATGAGGCGTTTCTATGCCGATCTGGACACGCTGCTGTTCCGCCTCAAAAAGGCAAATCAGCCTGATACGCCTTCGGAGGCTCCCGCTGACGCTCCCGCACCTCAACAAGAATAACTAAACACCGGAAAGCCAACGAGCTTTCTATGCCCCCATGCAATCCATGCATGGGGGTTTGACTTTTATATAATAATATGGTACACTAGGCATAATAAAATGGATAAGATAAAAGCTATTGTTTTGCCTGTACGCCCTCAGCCCGACACGCTTGTGGCTATTTTTCTTTTGAAAAGATTCGGAAAAACCACGTTTCCTGGCATTGAAGAAGCGGGCTTGGAGGTATGGCAAACGATGCCCGAAGGGAAGACGTCGGAAGATTTGGAAAAAGAAGGATATATTTTGATGGATATGGGCGGAGGCAGATTTGACCACCATGAATTCCGTGGCAAAACAACCGCTTCGCAAATGGCCGCGGAATTTTTGGGTATTGCCGAGGACGCGTCTTTGGCAAAAATGCTGGAATACGCGAGACGCGACGATATGTTCGGCAAAGGCACAATTTCAGAAGACCCGATAGACCGCACGTTCGGGCTTTCCGCGATAATTTATACTTTAAATAAAAATTTGCCGAAAAATTCACAAAAAGTTCTGGATATTATCATGCCGATTTTAATCTCCCACCACAACGAAGAGCTTAAGCGCACGGAGGAATTGCCGGCGGAATTTAAGAAAAAAAACGACGAAGGAGGAGTGCGTATAATGGAAGCGCGTCAGCGCGGAAAAAAATTGAAAGTTGTTTTTATGGATTCGGACAATACCAGTATGGCCGGCTATTTAAGGTCGCAGAACGGAGGCAAGTTTGACGTTGTTGCCCAGCGTCTTTCTTCGGGGCACGTGAATATTTTAACCAGGCAGGCAAAGCATATAGACCTTCGGGCAATGGCGGTTGTTTTGAGGCTTGAAGAGCTGACGGCGAGGAACAGGGAAGTTGAGCTCGGCGCACAGGAGCTTTCCAGAACGGCCAGGCTGAAAGAAGTGCCCGAATGGTATTATGACCGCGCGACGAATACAATCCAGAACGGCGGAGTGAATCCGAAAAATGTTGAAGCGACCGCGATATCCTGGGACAAAATGCCGCAGCTTTTTGAGGTCGGGCTTGGAGAGAAGATTTGGAGCCCCGTTCAGGATACGGGATTTGGAGAAAGCCGCACTGTGTAATATAATTACTTTAATATGAAAATGCTCTCAAAAAATGCGTTTAGCGCTCTGCTGATACTTCTGGCATTGGCGTTCATGTACACGGCGCTCTCGGGAAGCTTTAAAGAAGTAAAAACAATTTCTATTTCGGAACTTGTCGGAAAAATAAACGCAGATCAGGTTGTTAAGATAACCGTAATGGATTCAGACCTGACTATTACAATGAAGGACGGCGCGGAATTTTTATCCAAAAAAGAAAATGAGGCCGCGCTTTCGGAAACATTCAAAAATTACGGACTCACGGATGAAAAGCTGGCAAAGATTGTAATAGACATACAAAACCCTTCAGGAGTCTGGTATTGGCTGGCGGTGCTTTTGCCGTTTTTATTGCCTCTGCTTCTGGTAGTGGCGTTTTTCTGGCTGACCGCGCGCCAGGTCCAGCGTGCGAACATCCAAGCTTTTACTTTCGGACAATCGCGCGCGCGGGTAATTTACCCCGACAATAAAAAAGAACGGGTGATGTTTAAGGATGTTGCAGGAGCCAAAGAAGCCAAAGAAGAACTTGTAGAGATAGTAGACTTTTTGAAATCGCCGAAGAAATTTCTGGATATCGGTGCGAAAATACCGAAAGGGGTATTGTTGATGGGCGCGCCCGGTACGGGAAAAACTTTAATAGCAAAAGCAGTCGCGGGAGAAGCAGGTGTGCCGTTTTTCCATATGTCCGCGTCGGAATTTGTTGAAATGTTCGTCGGAGTCGGCGCGTCGCGCGTACGCGATTTATTTAAAATGGCCAAAAAAGCGGCGCCTTCCATTATTTTTATTGATGAAGTAGACGCAATCGGACGCCATAGGGGAGCTGGCATGGGCGGAGGACACGACGAAAGAGAGCAGACATTGAACCAGATTTTGGTTGAGTTGGACGGATTTGAAACCAACGAGGCGGTAATCGTTATGGCAGCCACCAACCGGCCAGATGTTTTGGATCCTGCACTTTTGCGCCCCGGAAGGTTTGACCGGCGCGTAATCATAGATCTTCCCGATATCAACGACCGCGAGGCGATTTTAAAGATACATTCTCTGAAAAAACCGCTGGCTAAAGATGTTGATTTCAAAAGAATCGCCGAGCGGACACCGGGATTTTCAGGTGCGGACCTCGCAAATTTGGTGAATGAGGCGGCGATTTTGACCGCGCGCAACGCAAGGAAAGAGGTAACACAGCTGGATATCATTAATTCAATTGAAAAAGTCATGCTTGGGCCCGAAAGGAAAAGCCATATTCTTTCGGACAAAGAAAAGAAAATCGCCGCTTACCACGAAGCCGGGCACGCCCTTGTTGCGGCCTTGATGCCCGATACCGACCCGGTGCATAAAATTTCAATAATTTCGCGTGGCCGCGCGGCAGGGTTTACTTTGAAGCTTCCTTTGGAGGACAGACATTTTTATACAAAAACCCATTTTATATCCGAGCTCGCGGTCTCTTTGGGCGGATATGCGTCTGAAGAAGTTGTTTTTAAAGAATTTACCACAGGTGCGTCGGACGATCTGAAAAAGGCCACCGACCTCGCGCGGGCTCTGGTTACAAAATACGGCATGTCGGAAAAGTTCGGACCGATGGCGTTTTCCGGCCATGAGGAAAATGTTTTCCTGGGACGCGATTTTGGTTCGTCCAAAGATTATTCGGAAACGGTTGCGTCACTCATTGATTCTGAAGTTTCTAATTTTATGAAAAATGCCTTCAAAACAGCCAAAGAAGTTCTTACAAAGCATCGCGATGTTCTGGACGCGCTGGCCCAAAAATTAATAACGGAAGAAACCGTGGAACGCGATGAATTTGCAAACTTCATAAAATCTTACGGATTGGTTTAAAAAAAAGAACCATAGTTTTATGGTTCTCGAGTATTGCTAAAGCGTTTTAAAATTTTGTTAGAGATTTTTTCGGCGAAAAAAAATTGGCTATGTAGGCGGTCTAATTGGCTCATGTAATTATAAATTACAATCGCACTGGTAATCTCGTTTTGTTTATAGATTTGAACCGTCAATTTGTCTGGTTTCTCCTCCGGCGGCGGACAAAGTATAACCGCATATTCATTTTTGGCCAGTTTAATGCTCGTTAGCCGGCCGTTGCATTTGAAAAGGGTTTCTTTGCGGCCCGGGTGTTCAAGGTATACCGATCCGGCCCATGATCCAAAGGTTAAGTCTGTTATCCTGCTTTCCGGATATTCCGCAATTTCTGCCGCACACACTGCGGTGGAAACGAAAATTGCTAACGCTATCAAAATACTCCGCATATAACACCTCCTAGTAAATTCGTAACTTTTTACATGATAACAAATTGCTTGAAATTTGTCAAACAAATATCATGGATGAGTAAGCTGAAATTTTTGTGCGAGCGGAAGGATTCGAACCCTCAACCCTCGAGGTATAAGCTCGATGCTCTGCCGTTGAGCTACGCTCGCGCTTTTTCATTTATACCACTTTTTTGGACCCATTGACAAGTTTTTTGGCGTTTGCTACACCTAACGTAGGTTTTAATATCGTCAGCTATTTGACATAAGGAGGAAGGTTATGGGAGAAGAAACAGAGAGAAGCGAATTTCAAGAATTTGTTCAAGGCAAGATTCAATCAGACCGGAAAGACAAGCTGGATCGTTCCTGGAGCGGAACCGTACTGCAGTATATGGAAAAGGTTAAGGCAGACCCATTGGTTGCTAAATTGGCCCACGCCCGCCTAAACGACATCATTGTAAGAGCCGGCGAGAAACCAATTACGGAAATCGAGGATAACAGGATCAAAAGACTTTTTAAGGGCGAGCCGTTAAAGGTTTATGATTTTTTTTCCAATGATTTTTTCGGCATCGAGAAGACAGTCGCGCAGATTGCGCGGTATTTTTACTCGGCTGCCCAAAGAGGCGAAGAATCCAGGCAGGTGTTGTACCTGATGGGGCCGGTCGGTTCCGGAAAAAGCTCGCTTGCCGAGCATTTACACAGAGGCTTGGAATCCAGCGAGCCGTTCTATGCGATGGACGGCTGTCCAATGTTCAATGAGCCGCTGCTTCTGGTTCCCAAGCATTTGCGGGAAGAAATATTCACGATGCTCGGACTTCCGGCAAAGTTTTTTAAGCAGGAATGGGATATCTGCCCCGTATGCCGCTACAGACTGAAAGAAGATTTCGGCGGGAAATGGGAAAATATGCCCGTGCGGACATACGAATTTTCCAAACGTGCGCGAGTCGGCATCGGCGTCGTTCCGCCCGTGGATCCAAACAATCAGGACACTTCCGTACTGATTGGTTCTGAGGATATTTCCAAGCTGGATCTTTATTCCGAAGGCGATCCGAGAGTTTTGGAGCTCAACGGCGCGCTCAATATCGGAAACCGCGGAGTTGTGGAATTCATCGAGGTTTTTAAGAACGAGATCGAATACCTGCACGCGATGATTACGGCGACACAGGAAAAAGTCGTTCCTGCGCCGGGCCGGCACGGATTGGTTTATGTTGACACGGTAATCGTAGCCCATTCCAACGAAGCCGAGTGGCAGAAATTCAAAGGCGACCATACCAACGAGGCGATCTTGGACCGCATCGTGGTGGTGAGAGTGCCTTACAATCTGCGTCTCTCCGAAGAGATCAAGATTTATCAAAAAATCATCCGCGAGACGGACTTCCGCGCACACGTGGCGCCGCATACGCTGGAAATCGCTTCAATGTTCGCGATTCTGTCGCGTCTTGAGCCGACCAATAAGTGCGACCTCATGACCAAACTGAAACTCTACAACGGCGATGAAGTCATTGAAAAGGGACGCACGAAAAAAGTTGACATTCAGGAATTGCGCGAGGCCGCAAAGCGTGAGGGCATGGACGGTATCTCAACGCGTTTCATTATGAAAGCGCTGGACAACGCCCTTTCCGACAACGCAAGCGGGAAATGCGTGAATCCGATTAATGTGCGGGAAGCGCTGATCAACATGGTTAAGGAAGATGATAAGGCCAGTGAGGATGTCAAAAAGCAAAGATTGGAATTTCTGCAGGATACGCTGCACAAGGAGTACCTCGCTATTCTGGACAAGGAAGTAACAAGGGCTTTCGTCCACTCTTACCAAGAGCAGGCCGAGTCGCTTTTCCAGAATTATCTTGATCACGCAGAAGCCTATGTCAACAAGAGCAAGGTGAAGGACCACAACACCAAAGAAGAATTGGCGCCCGACGAAGAGTTAATGAAATCTATCGAGGAGCAAATCGCCATCATCGGCTCGGCTGCCGACGGGTTCCGTCAGGAGGTGATTGCTTATCTCTGGGCGGCAAACCGCCGGGGTGAGAAGATTGACTTCCGTAGCTACGAACCGCTCAAGGAGGCGATTGAGAAAAAGCTCATCGCTTCGGTACGCGATTTGAGCCGGGTGATTACCAAGTCGCGCTTACGCGACAAGGAACAGGGAGAAAAATATGATATGATGGTCCAGCAGCTGTTGGATAAATGCGAGTATTGCGAGAGCTGTGTGGACGTGATTCTCAAGTACGCCGCAAACAACCTCTGGAAAGACTAATAGTTATTATCGATGTTGCCCCGGGCTTGCCTCGGGGATTTTTTTATGTTACGACTTGAGTCAGGAAGATATTTGAAAAAAGGAGATTTTGATGGCAATTTTCAATGATCCGAAAGAAGGAACCGGCGGGGCGAGGCATAGCGACAGAACCGCCGGCGACAGGCTGAGGCACAGGCAAAAAGTGCGTGATGCTATCCGAGGGGATATCGGCAATATTATTGCCGAAGAGTCTATCATCGGCAAAGACAAAGGACGCGTTATCAAAGTTCCTATCCGCGGAGTAAAAGAATACCGTTTTGTTTATGGGGAAAACGCTCCCGGCGTAGGTCAGGGCGGGGATGGAGATGTTCAGCCGGGACAGACCATCGGACAAGGCAAAAAGGGAGCACAGGGACAGCAAGCCGGCGACCAGCCCGGAGTTGATTACTATGAGACCGAAATAAACCTTGATGAGCTGATTGAGATCATGTTTGAGGATCTGGAGCTTCCGTTCATGGAAAGAAAAAAATTCCGCGAGATGGAAGTTGAAAAAAAATTCAAACAAAAAGGGTTCAAGAAAAAAGGTATTCAGGCGCGTTTGAACAGAAAGAGAACGCAGATAGAGCACATTAAAGATATGCAGGGAAACGCCAGATCAACGGATGCGGTAAAAGAAGAAATCAAAAAACTTCAAGCCGCAGGCAGAACAGCAGAGGCCAAGGTGCTTGAGGACAATTTGCGTGCGTGGCAGACGGAGCAGGATTTGCTGAGGGCAAAGCTTAGCAGTAAAGGAAGCGCGATAGAAAGGCGCAAAAATTGGATTCCGATGAGGAACCGGAATAAGCGCTTTGGGCGCACCGTTTTGGAAGTCCGCAAGGACTCCAATGCCGTGGTGCTCTGTATCATGGATACGTCGGGTTCAATGGACACGATGAAAAAGTATCTTGCGCGCAGTTTTTTCTTTCTTCTTTACCGTTTTTTGTGCACGCGCTACGAGAATGTGAGAATCGTGTTTATCGCGCATCACACCGAAGCGCGCGTTGTCACGGAAGAGGAATTTTTTCACAAGGGCGAGTCCGGCGGAACATTTATTTCTTCCGGATACAATAAGGCGCTGGAAGTAATTCGCGAGAAATTCCCGCTTTCCCTTTGGAATGTTTATGCGTTCCATTGTTCGGACGGGGACAATTTTGAATCCGACAATCCTGCCGCGCTAAAAGCAGCGCAGGAACTTGCCGACGCTTCCAACCTTTTCGGTTACGGAGAGATCAAACCCCTGGGTGCGGGATATTACGGCGGAAGCATGATCCAATATTTATCTCAGGTGGACAGACCAAATTTTCAGACGATCCAGATACAGAGAAAAGAGGATGTCTGGTCGGCTTTCAAAAGTTTTCTTGAGAAAGACAAGATAAAGGAGTAACACTATGGACGTAAATTTGGAAGAAATCAAAAAATGGAACGTGCCGATTGAACGGCTTGCAAGAAATTACGGACTCAAAACGTTTAAGCAGGAGTTTGAAATCTGCGATTCCGAAGAAATGCTCTCTTATATGACCTACTCCGGCATGCCTTCGCATTATCCTCATTGGTCATACGGCAAGGGATTTGAGAAGCTCAAGACCCTTTACGACTACGGTTTGAGCGGTCTGCCTTACGAGATGGTAATTAACTCAGACCCGTGTTTGGCATATCTCATGCGTGAAAATAGTCTGGCTTTGCAGATTCTTACGATGGCCCATGTGTACGCGCACAATGATTTTTTCAGGAATAATGATACATTAGCAACTACCCATGCAAATATGACCATCGAAAGGTTCAAAAGCCATGCGAACCGTATCCGAAGTTATATCGCGGACTCCAGCATCGGTCTTGATAAGGTTGAAGCGGTACTGGACGCGGCTCACGCCGTTTCCTTGCAATGCAGGCGGAACCTCGCAATAAAAGAGATGTCGCGAAAAGAACAGGAGCAGAGGGCATTGGACAATGCTTTGCCCAGAGAAGACAGTTTTCAGAATGCCCATAGAAGACAGGAGTATATTGCTCCGGATCTGACCAGGGTTCCTTTGGTACCGACCGAAAATCTTTTGATTTTTATCCGTGACTATAACCGTGATTTGCAGGATTGGGAACGGGATTGTTTTACGATAGTGCACGAGCAGGCCCAGTATTTTATTCCGCAAATTGACACGAAAATCATGAACGAAGGCTGGGCCAGTTTCTGGCACAAGACAATTCTCAATACGTTAAATTTGCCGCAAGACATACATATGGAATTTCTTGTCCGGCATACTCAAGTCCTTTGTCCGACGCCCGGCGGGCTGAATCCTTATTTTGTGGGGTTTGGCACATGGCACGACATTGTGCACCGGTATGACGAGGCTTACATCGGCAAGATTTGCGAAAAGCACGAGGAAATGTACGAGCGCAACGGAGGTGCCGGTGACCTAAAAAAGAAAACCGGGCTTCAGAAGATTTTTGAAGTCAGGGAATGGGCAAGAGATTCGTCCTTTCTGGACAATTTTTTGACCGAAGAACTTGTCAGAGAATTCAATCTTTTTGAGTATCAGCACAGAGGCAACGATATGGTTGTAAGCGAAGTTGCTTCGGAAGACGGCTGGCGCAAAGTCAAAAAAACCCTGGTACAAAATGTCGGCATGGGCCAAACCCCGGTAATCAAAGTGGAAGACGCAAATTACAATAATAACAGAATCTTGTTTTTGAAGCACAGCCACGACGGTCGTGATCTTCAGCTGGAATACGCCGAAAAAACACTCGGCTACATAAAACAGCTTTGGGGCAGGGGCGTTTGCCTGGAGACCATTGTCAATGGAAAGGCTACGCTTTGTTCCGTAGGTGATAGCAATAAATTGGAAATCTCAGGTATTTAGTTTAAAAAATAACCCCGCTTTGCCATCCGTCAACTGACGGAGGCGAATGCGGGGTTTATTTTTTCTCTTTGTTTTCCGTTTTTTCTTTTTCCGCCAGCTCGGCTTCAATGCGTGCTTTGATCTTCCTTTTTTTTAAAGCTTGAATAGCTTTATTCTTTAACGCGACATATATCGGCGCTTTGCCGGCGCGCTCTTCTTTTTTCCGTTTTTTTTCTTCCCATATCTTCTCCTGCTCTTTTAGTGCGTCGGCAAATTTTTTCTCGCGCAGACTTTGGATGTAATTTTCGAATACTTCCGGATTCGGGCGGTAATACGCAAGCGCTATCACACAATTGTTAAAATGTTCCCAAGGGAGTGAGGCGTAGCGGTCGTAATTTTGGTCTCTGCAGGTGTTCTGTTTTTCGCGTTTTATCCAAATTTTAACATTGTAGTCCAGTGTTACATTAAAGAAATTCAAAATTTCAGCAATCGTACAAAGTGATCTGTTCGGAGGAATTTGTATCGTTCCTGCTAAAGTATTATTTCTGAGTATGTCTATCAAAATAACATATACGCTCTCGCCGGGTGTTGTAGCCATAAAAACAACCGTATCTTTTGCTATTTTAGCATGTTTCTGATATTCTGGCTTTAGAATTTCAAGGATGGGTTTTTATGTATTCCAAAGAAGATCTTAATAAACTGCTTGAAAAATGGCAAAAAAGCAGAGGAGAGACTATCCGGAAATTTTTCGGGAATACGGATGTACAGCGCATAACACTATATGGAATATTCCCCGGAAGCAACGTAACTTTAACGTCGCCTTTTGAAGGCCACAAGGCGTGGCCAAATATCGTGGTCCAGGGTTTGGAATTCCATCTTGACTTGCTTTATCCTCATTTGGAAAAATTTATCAGGCGCGAACAGTCTGAAAGTGCCGCCGGATGGAACGGTATAATAAGGTCGGGCCATGACCGCATTGACATGACCTATACGACAGACCGCCACGACCCCGCGTCTATGATAGAGCTGATGGAATACCGGTTTAAATGTGATGCAATGGTCCGCACAAAACTGAAATTGTCGGAGATTTCTATCCTGGAAGTTGTTCGTGAGGATAAAGTATTGTTCCGCGAACCTATCGGGCTGCCGGAAGGAATTAAAAACGGAGATATTGAATTGCCTCTAGTTATTATAAATTGACCTCGCAGTGCGGGGTTTTGTTTTTTATAAAAAAATGTTCTAATATCAGTGTTGAATGGATAAAAAAAATTACCTGAAAATCGGGTTCTCTCCCGATCTCAGCGGCAAAGATAAGCTAATCTACCGGATGCTGGAAATTTTTCCGGGTTTTCTGGCGTGGCTTACGCTCGGAGGAATGATACTGGGCTCTTATTTTTATCCGGTCGGCGCGGCTTTTTTTATAATAATATTTGATATTTATTGGCTGGTAAAAACAGTTTTTTTGTCTTTTCATCTGCGCGCAAATTGGAAACGGATGCAGGAACATTTGCGTACCGACTGGTCCGAGAGGCTTTCACGGCTCAATTGGGGGCATTTGTGGCAGGTCGTTATCTTGCCGATGTCACAGGAGTCAGAGATAGTGGTTGAACATTCATTGGAAGCGATAGCCAAAAGCGCGTGGCCTAAAGAAAAAATGATAGTCGTGCTCACATATGAAGAAAGGTACCGTCCGCACGGAGAAACGGTGGCGCGCGCGCTCAGCCGGATGGCGGAAAAATTCCCGTATTTTTTTGTTACAATGCATCCAAAAGATATTAAGGGCGAGATCCCCGGAAAAGGCAGCAACGAATCATGGGCGGCGCGCGAGGCAAAAAAAATTTTTATAGACACGATGAAAATTCCCTATGAAGACATTATTGTTTCTTCTTTTGATATAGATACGCAGATACCGAAGCAATATTTTGAGATATTGACCTGGCATTTTCTTACCGCCAAAGACCCTGTCCGCTCCTCTTACCAGCCGGTGCCTATTTTTAACAACAATATCTGGGATGCTCCCGCGCTCTCGCGCGTGGTCGCCACGTCCGGCACTTTTTGGCAGATGATGCAGCAGGAGCGCCCGGAGCGCCTTACGACTTTTTCTTCTCATTCAATGAGTTTTAAAACTTTGGTAGGTCTTGATTTTTGGCAGACAAATATGGTGTCTGAAGACTCTCGTATTTTTTGGAATGCCCTTCTGTATTATGACGGCGATTATGAATCATTGCCGCTGTCTTTTCCGGTTTCAATGGATGCAAACCTCGCTCCGACATTTTGGGGAACGGTAAAAAACGTTTACAAACAGCAAAGGCGCTGGGCGTGGGGTGTGGAAAATTTTCCGTATGTAGTTTTCGGGTTTATAAAAAATTCCGCCCAAGGCGGATCCGCCTTTGGCGGAAAAAAAATACCGCTTAGAACAAAACTATACTATACGTTCAATATGATAGAGGGCTATTGGTCCTGGTCCACTAACGCGATAATGATATTCGCGCTGGGCTGGCTCCCCGTGCTTTTGGGGGGGAGGGAATTTAATAATTTGGTGCTCGCCTACAATTTGCCCAACATTACCCGCGTAATCATGACTTTTTCCATGATAGGGCTTATTACTTCGGCGATAATTTCCATGAAGCTTCTTCCTCCGCGTCCCGCGCACTACGGAAAAAGACGCCATACATACATGGCGCTTCAGTGGCTTTTAGTTCCGTTCACAATAACCATTTTCGGTTCAATTCCCGCCCTTGAAGCCCAGACGCGCCTGATGCTCGGAAAATATATGGGCTTTTGGATTACTCCGAAGCATAGGAAATAATCTTATTCAAAATGCAGGGGCTCTCGCGAGAGGGCTTTTAATTTTTCAATTTTTTATTTAACAAACAAGTATCTGAATACGGTCGTGTTGAAACGCTTGTATGTAATAATTATTTGTGCAAGGATGGCGTTATGTTAAAAATTAGAAAAGCGCACTATAAAAGAAAGCGCATTTATAGTCCTTGGAAGAAAAAATTATTGCTTTTATTTCTCGGCGGCATCGCCGTAGGGGCTATGGGTTCGAAACGCGGGATATCAAGATTTTTTACATCTATTCCTAAAGAATTTCGCAAAATTAACAAGGAATATTTAAGGCAGCTCATCACAGAATTTTATAGAGACAGGTTGGTCGACATGGTAGATGTTTCTGATGGTCAAACAAGGATAGTGCTCACAGAGAAAGGGAAGTTAAGGGCAATGGAGTTTAGTATAGACGATTTGAAAATTAAACTGCCTCCCAGATGGGACAAAAAGTGGCGAGTTGTCATGTTTGATATCCCGGAGAAAAATCGCCAAGCAAGAGATGCTTTAAGGAGTAAATTGCGCGAACTCGGATTTTACGAACTTCAAAAAAGCGTTTTTGTTTTTCCATACGAATGCAAAGATGAAATCGATTTTGTCATTGAAGTGTTTGATATCAGGCGTCACGTACGTTACGGAATATTAGAGAGCGTAACAAACGAGGCAAACCTGCTTAAATATTTTGATTTATTGTAAAATATCTAAAAGCATAAGCAAGTGTTTGACCACGGTCGTAGTGAGATACTTGCTTAGTCGTTTATAGTTATCGTGAGAAGGCTTTTATTTTTGATTTAGAAATGCTATATATTCAATCAAGCTGACCGAAGATTTGTGTTGAATTTTTGGCAACGGCGCGGCAAAGGCAGTTCTTTAACAGAGCCGCAGGGTTCGCCTGAGCGGCATGAAGGAGGATTTTACGGGTAAAAAAGACGGACCGACGATTCTGTTTGATCCGAATTTCGTTTTAAATTCAATGAAAATATGTGAATTTGTAAACGAAAGTATGGAATGGGCGAGGAAACTACACAACATCGCCGGCAAGATAAGCTTAAAATTAGCATATCCTGAGCAGCGGGCCGAATATATGTACTCGGGCATATACTTCGCTCAAATTTTTCCGATAAAAGAAGAAGAATGCAATCATATTGAGGACGAGAAGCATTTTTATAGGGATTTGGTACATGAAACGATAGGCGTCGCATTTGGCGACTATGTCTGTAAAGGTGGGTTATGGTCTCAGGTGTTCAAGAAGAATATACAGTTAGCAATTAATCGAGAAATTTGTCGATTGACCAAGTTGAGCGCGGAAATTGAGCTAATCGAAAGATTGTAGAAAATCGAATGTTTATTCAAAATGCAGGGGCTCCATTCGGAGCTCTTTTAATTTTATTCACGGCATGTTATGCTATCTCTAGATTGATTTTGAGGATTTATGCTTTATCATGAATTGCGTCGGAGAAAGAACTGGAAAGAAATTTTTCATGAAATTAGAAAGTTGCCCGGCGGGTCATCTAGCCTTGATATGCCTGTTTTTGTAAGAGAAGAAAGGTTGAAAGAAATTTTACTTTCTGTGCCGGAGGCATTTTCTTATTTCTGGAGACCGGAACTTGATGTTAAAAAACACGTAAAACTGGATAAAAAACAAAAAAAAGCATGGGGTAAAATTTATAATGCCGGAGGATTGCCGACGGATTTATATGAGATTTCAACGGTCATATGCAGGGCGAGCGGCTATTCCAAGCGTGCCACAAAAAGGTTTTTAAAATAATTACTCAAAATGCAGGGGCTCCATCCGGAGCTCTTTTATTTTTGTCTCAAGCAGAGGATATTTTCCCAAAATTTTTTGCTCAATTATTTCGCGCGCTTCAAAGCGTGCGGCTTCCACCATTTTCAAATTTTTTAACGCTTCCATGCCGATGTCGGAGAGACCGGATTGTTTGCGCCCTGAAAGTTCACCCGCACCCCTGAATTCCAAATCGTATTCCGCAAGCTCAAATCCGGTTTTGGCTTCCGTGAGCGCTTTTAAGCGCCTGAAAATGTCCGCGGAGTATGACGACGGCAAAACAAAGCAATGCGATTTTTTCTCGCCCCTGCCCACGCGCCCTCGGAATTGGTGAAGCTGCGCCAGACCGAAGCGCTCCGCGCCCTCTATCATCATTATTGTCGCGTTTGGGACATCCACCCCAACTTCAACTACGGACGTAGAAACTAATACTTGGATTTTATTTTCACGGAAGACGCGCATTGTTTCATCTTTTTCTTTCGGCGTAAGCTTGCCGTGCATCAGCGCTATTTCAAATTCAGGAAATATTTTTTCGTTCAGTTTTTTGTATTCTTCTTTTACCGATTTCATCTCGGCTTGCATAAAGCCCTCGGACGATGGCTCCGCAGGCTCTATCCGAGGACAGATAACGAATGCCTGCTCGCCTTGATTCAATTTTTGTCTGATAAATTCATATGCCAAGTTTCTGTCTTTCGGGGGCACTATTTTTGTATCAATAGGCACTCTTCCCAGCGGCATTTCGCTGATAACCGAAAGGTCGAGGTCCGCGTAGATTGTGAGCGCCAGCGTGCGCGGAATGGGGGTCGCGGTCATTGAAAGGAAATGCGGCATTGGCATGCCCGATTCCTTGTGCGAAAGTTTTCCGCGCTGGGACACTCCGAATCTGTGCTGTTCATCTACCATCGCCAAAGCCAGGTTTTTGAATTCCACCTTTTTTTCGATTAAAGAATGCGTTCCTATCAAAATCGGAAATTCGCCTTCACGGACCCATTTTAAGAGCTGTGAGCGGGAAACATGCGTTGATTTTTCCCTTGCTATTTTTGACGGAAATTTTTCTGAAAAGCCCGAAGTAAGAAGGCCTACTTTGATGTTTGCTTTTCCCAGTACTTTTGAAAAAGTTTCAAAATGTTGGCGCGCCAAAATTTCGGTTGGGGCCATATACGCCGCCTGCATCCCGTTTTTTGCCACGATATAGGCGGCGCACGCGGCAACGGCGGTTTTACCAGAACCCACATCGCCCTCCAGAAGCCTGTTCATCGGGTGGCCAGATTTGAGGTCAGACAATATGTCTTCTATGGATTTTTTTTGCGCGTCCGTAAGGCCGAAAGGCAGAAGTTTTATAAATTCATCCCTTAATGCTTCAATATTGGAAAGTTTTATTCCCGCGGTTTTTTTTATCTCTTCTTTTTGCGAAGCGCGCATTAATTGCATCAGAAACACCCCTTCAAAAGCAAATCTTTTTTTTGCGGCGCTTGAGTGTTCTTCTGTTTTCGGAATATGCGCCCAGCGGAGCGCCGTTTGCAGAGTCGGGAGATGATATTTTTCTATTATTTTTTCCGGCAAAAATTCATCCGCTTTTACGAGCGCGAGGACTTTGACAACCGCTTTTGATATCCAAAGCGACGATAGACCCGCGGTTGAAGGATAAAGAGGCTGGAGCCTTGAGGAATCTTCTTTGGTAAATTCGGGTACAACACTGCAGGCAACTCGCTCATAGAGCGGGTTTGCTATATAATATCCGTCTTTACGAGATGCAACTGTCCCCGAAAATATCGCGCATGAGCCGGCTGGCAGCATTCGCGCGATATAAGGCTGCCTGAACCAGACCATTTTGATGCGCCCCGTTGGATCTTCCACCGTGGCGTAGGCGATATTCATTTTTTTCTTCCATGTTTTCTCAAAGTCTATTTTTTGGACTCTGCCCCATATGCGGACTTTTTCTCCTGTTATAACTTCCGCTATTTTTTTTAAATCGGCAGGATTTTCATAGCGGTACGGGAAATGCCCGAGTAAATCTTCGGCGGTTTTTAAACCTAAATTTTTCAGCCCGGACTTTTGCTTCGGCGATAATTGCCTGAAAATTTGCTCGAGTGGAGTACTTAGGTCCATATTGCAAATCTTACTGGATTTGTTAGATTTGAGCCAGATTTGAAGGGAAGGATCGATATATTATGGCTGAAAAAGAAACTCTGGAAGCGAGAGTTTCCAGACTGGAAAAAAGACATAGGGACGATGTGAGTGCGCGGGCTGAATCAGTTCAGGTATCAAACTGTGGTGCCTGTGAATTTTTCGGATCGTTCGCCTCATTCGTGCTGAATAAACTGGAATCGTGCGTAGTTTTGGGCGAGACAAGTGTCTCCGTGCGATATGAGGAATCTTACCGGTTCGGTTCGATAGTTTTTACGCTCGCAGACTGGGACCATGCCGTTAAGTTTTTGGAAGAGATCGGCCTTGCGACACGCAAATACAGGAATTCCGAAGCAATAGTGTCTTTGAAAAACAGTTAAACATAAAAAACGTCCGCGGCTCATCTGGACGTTTTTATTTTCTAAATTAGTCCCCCGCAATTTCAAGTATTGCGTCAAGTGCGGACGGCAATTTTTTAATGCCCGCGTCATCGTCGAAATGTCCCATATTGTGTTCCACGATTGTCTTTGCGCCTAATTTTTTTTCAAATAATTCTTTGTCTCCCAAATCAACGTCCGGGTCATTGTCCGAAAAAACAGCGGTTATTTTATTCGCATTCAGTCTTATTTTTTCGTAATTCATCGGTGTTTCAAGCCAGGGCTTTGCAATTTCTTTTTCTTCGTTGGTAGTAAGATGTAATAATCTAAAAAATCCCGCGATGCAGACAACTCCGCCAACGGGTTTTTTGAGTCCTTCAATATAGCGCAATATAGTTTGGCATCCGATGCTGTGCCCGACGAAATACGTATTTACATCTGGTTTTCCGGCAACGGTTGAAAGATGTCTGACCCAATCCTCGATTTTCGGATTTTCGGGGTCGGGCATTGACGGAACAGTGACGTCAAAACCATTTTTTGAAAGCTCGTTTTTCAGCCACGGAAACCAACAGTTTTGCGGCGAGCCGTCCCAGCCGTGGATTATGAAAACCTTTTTTTGCATGGTGCGCCCACGAGGAATCGGACCTCGATATCAAGCTCCGCAAGCTTGCATTCTATCCATTGAACTATGGGCGCTAAAAACTTATTAAAACTTAGCAAAATGGGCGACGCTGTCAATTAGCGATTCTTTTTGCTCCGCTTTTGGGATATATTTCTTAACGATATTTTCTATCTGTTCCGGGTCCGCCCCGCCTAAAGGCATTTTGATATACGGCATCATGCTTTTTTTTGACACCACGGAAAGCTCTTCCTGAATCGGTGGTTTGTAGAATATCCAGAACGATTTGAGTTCAGACCACGGATATATTTTTATCCCGTCCGAGCTAGGATTTTTTACCAAAATTCCTTTTTCGGTGATGGTAAATGTAAATGTCCTCGGCGGGCGCAGTGCGTAAAGGATTACGGTGAACCACCCGACCAGCACTAAAATTCCGAAAAGGAAAGAGCCCTGCCATAGAGCAATCCCTAAGAGAATTATGGCCACAAGCCCCACCCACCAATACCAGTCGGTGCCGCGCTGATGCTGGAAGTATTCAGGAGCTTCCCACGAAAAGATCTCTTTGCCTATCATATAATCCTGCTGCCGGTCCATGATATTTTTTTGTTGGTCCATATACCGATATTATACTCCACGCGTGACAAAAATGAAAATGTTCATTAATATAAAGATATCATGTTGAGGGATATGGCGGATATTTTGGTGGTGGCCGTGCTTATCTACGCGGTAATTTTGCTTTTGAAAAAAACTCATTCGCTTTTTTTGTTCAACGGCATCGGCGTTCTGGTTTTGATATATATTGCCGCGCGCTATTTTAACCTGTATCTTACAAGCTATCTTTTCAGCTTCTTTTTCGGTTTTTTCGTGATAATTTTTATAGTTGTTTTTCAGCGCGAGTTGAGAAGGTTTTTTGAATGGCTGTCGCTGTGGCGCAGATTTTCTTATTCAAAGCGCGAGCTGATACCGGAGACCGTGTCGCTTCAGGTAATAGACGCGGTGGAACGGCTGGCTTTGTCAAAAACCGGCGCGCTGATAGTTTTTCAGGGCGAGGAGCCGCTGGACAATGTCACCGGAGGAGGAATTGCTTTGGGAGGCAGGGTTTCGGTGCCCCTGCTTTTGAGTATTTTTGATACCTCGTCTCCGGGTCATGACGGCGCAGTATTCATACAAGGGGATCGCGTGCGCGCGTTCGGAGCACATCTGCCGCTCGCGCATCATGGAATTAAAAATTTCGGCACGCGCCACCGCGCTGCTCTTGGACTTTCCGAACGGACTGACGCCTTCATTATAATAGTCTCCGAGGAGAAAGGGACGATTTCCGTCGCTGAGGACGGAGAAGTAAAGATTATAACCGATATTGATGAGCTGACCGCACGGCTCCATGATTTTTTGCGGACGCATTTGCTTGAAGACGGCGCAGAATCCAAGAGATGGACTCCCTTTGTGAATTGGAAGGAAAAAGCTGTGGCGCTCTGCGCGTCCGGATTTTTATGGTACGCGTTTGTTGTCCAGCTTGGCGCCGGAACTATTACGCGGATTTATGATATACCGATTGAATTCCGTTCATTGCCCGGGTACACAATAGAAAATGCGAATTTCAACGAGGTCAGCGTTTCTCTGTCGGGACAGAATCAGGATTTCAGTTTCTTAAACGAGGAGCGCCTCAAAGTCAGTATTGACCTTTCGGACAAGGCGGATGGCAGGCAAAAATACGATATAATCAACAACGATATCATCAATGTTCCCGGCTCTCTTTCTATAATTAAAATCTCCCCTCGAACTTTGCAATTTACCATAATAAAATCCCCGCCGGAGCAGTAAGAATTTTTTTGGCGGTGTATTCTACAAATAGCTCGAACGGAATTCTGTCCTCGTCCGCGATTGCTTTGCAATCGGGACTCGGAATGGGCGGGCGGGCAAAATGAAAGACGAAGCCGAGAGCATTAACAATTTCAAGTTTTTAATTGAGTTAAGTACAACTCAATTCAGTGAATTCTTTTTCTTTCCGACCTACCAATTTATCAATTCTTGCCTATGGTACTCTATCGCAAAATAAACTTGTCAGCAAATATATAGCAAATATCTATTTTGTATTGTTCTCGCAATTTGTTGGATTGCTTGAACCTCAAAAAGCTGCGCGATATAGAATTAAATAATTGTAAGAAATCTGCATAATTATCGGAAAAATAATTGCAAGAAAGTAGAAGAGACGTTTTCTAGCTAGATTATTATATGCTTTACGGAGGAAGAACGCCATAATAATTGTACCTGCGATGAGAGGTAAAAATCTAGCAAGATTTAATCCTGTAAATTGAGACTGGAAGAGTGTTGTTCCTATATCAAAAATAAAGCCAGCAATCAAGGCAGAAAGAGTAACCCGAGTAAATTTAACAGAAAGAAAAGAAGATAAAAACTTAGCCCCATTAAATAGCAAGGAATCTAAAATCATGAATAATTGTCCGGGTAGCGTATAGAAAAAGAAAAGAGCTCCGAATCCCTGCGGCAAATAGACTGGGAGGATTTGTGTGCCGATATACCATGCTGTGAATAATTCTAGGACGAGAATGGTCACAGACATAGCCACCACTTTAAATAGGTCGTTTACAGTGAAGACTTCGTTTAATATTCTCATGGTTTTTATCTTATTTAGTTAATATCTTTGCCGCCGTTATTTTAACCACTAGTGTAAACTATATTCTTATGAAAAAAATTCTTTTGCCCTTCCAAATATGGTTCGAGCCGATTTGTTTTCAGGTTCTTTGGCAGTTTGGAATGCTCTCGGCTTCGCCTTTCATTTCTCCCGCCCGCTCAAATCCGCGCAAAGCACTGATATTAAGTATAGCGCATTTGCCGTTTGAAATTAAAATAGCGCGCAAGAGACGCAAAATTTTAATTGGCGGAGGATGGGGTGAGATTCGAACTCACGAGAGGATTGTTCCTCTGACGGTTTTTCCCGATTTTGTTTACAAAACCGAGGATCCGCGCCAACCTTATTTTATACTCTGGAACAAACCGGAAGCGGGAGGATTCGAACCTCCGATGCGGTTG
>MFHL01000004.1:74356-81525 GCA_001778595.1 Candidatus Giovannonibacteria bacterium RIFCSPHIGHO2_02_FULL_44_11 | reverse complement strand
TCCGCACACGGCATTCGGAATTCGCAGGCGACAGTGCTTGCGCCTACGGGGACCATTTCATTTTTGATGGATTCAACGACAACGGGTATTGAGCCTGCGTTCTCTCTGGTCGCATACAAAAAAATGGTGGGAGGAGGATTTTTGAAAATAGTTAACACCACTGTTTCGCAGTCGCTCGAAAAATTGGGATACGGCGAAACTGAAAGAAAAGCGATAATGGATTATGTTTTGGCCAACGATACTATAGAAGGGGCGCCTTACTTAAAAGAAAAAGATTTGCCCGTGTTTGACTGCGCGACGAATGCTCCGGGAAGGTCGCGCTCTATACATTATTTGGGGCATATACGCATGATGGCCGCGGCCCAGCCTTTTATTTCCGGCGCCATCTCAAAAACCGTGAACCTTCCCGAGTCGGCAACAGTGCAGGAAATAATGGACACATACACCGATGCTTGGAAGCTCGGTTTGAAAGCCATAGCGATCTACCGCGACAATTCAAAGGGTTCCCAGCCTTTAAATACTTCGCGCACGAAAAATTCAAATAAAGACGCAGCCGCCGAAGCGCCTTCGGAAGCGGGAAGAAAAAAACTTCCGCAGGACGTAAAAGCATTGAGGCATAAATTTTCCATCGCCGGGCACGAAGGATATATTCATTGCGGAATGTATGACGACGGAAAACTCGGAGAGGTTTTCATAAGGGTCGCCAAAGAAGGCTCAACAATATCGGGACTGATGGAAGCTATCGGAGTATTGATGTCAGTTGCTTTGCAGTCGGGAGTGCCGGTTGAGACGATAATCAGAAAATTTGTTCATTGGCGTTTTGAGCCGGCCGGATTTACGGAAAATTCCGATATACCTGTTGCAAAATCAATTTTGGACTATATCGGAAAATTTCTGGCGCTCAATTTTATTTCTACTGCGGACCAGCAGGCCATGGGAATATACACCCACAAAGACGAAGAGAGCGCGGAAGAAAAATCCGAGCCTGTTGCAATCGTCCCGCAGCCTGTTCTTGCGTCTGCTCCCGCAGTTAAACCTGTTGTTGTCGCCGCTTCCGCCCAAAAATATACGAACTTTTCTTATCAGGACGCGCCCGCCTGCAGATGCGGGGCCATCATGGTCCGCACGGGCTCCTGCTACACATGCTCTTCCTGCGGTGAAAATCTGGGGAGTTGTTCTTAAATTTTGCA
The DNA here is from genome assembly GCA_001778595.1 of Candidatus Giovannonibacteria bacterium RIFCSPHIGHO2_02_FULL_44_11. Lineage (GTDB taxonomy): Bacteria > Patescibacteriota > Minisyncoccia > UBA11713 > 2-01-FULL-45-33 > 2-01-FULL-45-33. The sequence continues at coordinate 80,335 of MFHL01000004.1, read as the reverse complement.
AAAATAAAAACCGGTCAGCGTTTTGCTAATCGGTTTTTTTGAACATTTTTTCCGTTTCCGAAACGAGTTTTCCGGCAATTTCGCCGTCACTGCTTGAGTGTCCCGCCAGAACCATATGAAGCTCTGATTTCGGAAGCATCAGGTGCAATTTATAAGCACTTACCGGAGGGCAAACCATGTCGTACCGGCCCTGGATTATTGACGCCGGAATATGCGAGATGATTTTGGAATTTTTCAAAATATACCCGTCCGCAAGGAAACAATTGTTGACCATGTAATACGCTTCCAAAACACCCAATGATTCGTACGGAAATTCTAATATCATTTCATTCAGTTCTTTCTCGGTTTTTTCTCTGAGATAAAGGGTTCCCAGTTCATAATGCGCCCATTCGTAAGCAAAATGCATGCGCGTTGATTTATTTTTGGACTGCATCTGATTGTAATAGTAAGCGGCGGGGTCATTTCGTTTATCCGGCGGTATCTGAGAAACGAATCTGTTCCATATTTCGGGAAAATATTTTCCGATTTCACCGGTCGTGTATGCTTTAATTTCTTCTTCCTCTGCCAGAAAAATTCCCCGCAAGACCATACCCGCAACCGTTTCCGGATATTGAAGCGCGTAAACCAAAGACAACGTTGAACCCCATGAACCGCCGAAGAGTACGGCTTTTTCTATTCCTTTCATTCTCAATAAATAGTGTATATCCCAGATTAGATCGGGCGTGGTATTGGTTTTTGTGCTCGCAAAAGGTTTGCTTCTCCCGCTCCCGCGCTGGTCAAAAAGCACAATGCGCCATTTTTTCGGGTCAAAAAATCTCCGGTCTCTTTCACTGCATCCGGCGCCCGGCCCGCCATGAACGAAAAGTATGGGATAGCCTTTTGGATTGCCGCATTCTTCCCAATAAATTTCATGGCCGAACAATACACGCAAAAAACCCTGCTTATACGGTTTTATCGGAGGATATAATTTCTCGCGCATTTTTCAAATTAGTTTCCTGCTTAATAAATTAGCTATTTAAATTGAATATGTAAAGCCCATACTATTGATCAAAAATAAAAAAATCCCCGGCTTTTTGGCTGGGGAATTTAGCTTTTTTGATTCCAGCGTTCTTTGCAGAGTACCGCGATGCGGAGTTTTTCCAAATGCTGGGAGATCTGCTTTTTGCCCTGCTTCACGGGATTTTTGGCAAAAAATTCTTTTATGTCCTCTTCCAGTTCCGGCTTAATGAGCGCGGTAATTCCTTCACACATGCGTGAGATGGAATTGTCCGGATATTTTTTGCACATCTCTTCCCAATGGCTCTTCATAAAAGACCAGACCATCTCCGGTTCGGAGACATTCAGCAGAAGGCTGCGCATCAGATACGGCGCGTTTTGCGTGCGTGCCTCTCCGCTGACCGTCATTTCCAAAGTCCGTTTGATAAGATCAGGACTCCTGAAATCCGCAAGCGCAAAGAGGTAGCGCTGTTCTTCCTGCGGGGTACGCGCGTTCTTGAAGTTCAGGAAGAATTTTTCATATTCTCTTTCTCCTCCTGTGTGGGCAACGATTGCAACCAATGCAGGGATAAGATTGCGGTCCGCAGCCGTAGGATTTCTTTCGAATTCCGCGTAAAGCTCTTTTGCGCGCATCTGTGAGTCGCTGTGCTCCGCCATTGTTCCAAGCGCATTGAGAAGATCTCCGCGAAGCTCGCCATCAAGCTCCGATTCGCGGTACTGCGGATACCATCCGAGACGATTGAACGCCGGGAGCAATATCCTGCCGGTCTGCCACCTAAACATGGGATGCCCATCTTTGCCGAAGATCCTGTTTAATTGCCGGCACGAACTGATTATTGCGCTCCAGACATTGATATCAGTATCGCGCTGAAGGCGGGTTAACAGACTTAAGTATTCAGATACACCCGTTAAACCTGCTAGAGTTGTAGCCCATGTATCGTTCACCAGACTGAATCTTTCCACGGGCAAAAGATTTTCCATGAGATTACGTTCAAGCGATACCATGAGTCCGGGTGAATAATGCGTGCGGTAATAACCGTGTCCTCCGGCGTTCACAACAACCCAATCCACGGGCTCGCTCATCTCAATCGTTAACTCATGATTTTTAAGCAGGGCGGTGTCTCTGAATGTTTTTCCGTTTTTTGTCTTGCCGCGAAAAAAGACAGGCACTTGCCATTTGCGTTCGGAATCTTTCCCGTCTTCCAGATATTGGAAATGCGACTGGGAAAGTACCAGGCTGTTTTCTTTTGTCTCCACGCTAATCAGCGGGTATCCCGGCTGAAAGATCCAGGAATCCATCAATGTGCGTACGGGCCGGCCCGAGGAATCTTCAATTGCGTTCCAAAGGTCGCAGGTTTCCGCGTTTCCGTACTTGTGTCTCCGCAGATAAACCCTGATGCCGTTGCGGAAGACTTTTTCTCCCAAAAACTGTTCAAGCATGCGGAGGATAGAAGCGCCTTTTTCGTAGGTCAGAACATCGAACATCCCCGCCGCCTCTTCAGGCGCTTTAACCGGAAATTCTATCGGGCGGGTGCTTTTTAATCCGTCCACGTACATTGCGACCGCGCGGGAAAATGTGAAGCTATCCCACCGCCGCCATTCAGGCTTCCAGGCATCAACCGCCAGCATTTCCATGAAAGTCGCGAAAGCCTCGTTCAGCCAGATACTGTTCCACCACTTCATCGTAACCAAGTCGCCGAACCACATGTGCGCGTTTTCGTGCGAAACAACGTCCGCGACGCGCTCAAGCTCGGCACGCGAAGCCCGGTTTTCGTCCACAAGCACGGCTGTTTCCCGGAACGTGATAGCGCCGAGATTTTCCATTGCTCCTGAAGCGAAGTCGGGGATTGCGATAAGGTCAAGCTTGCCGCCCGGATAAGGAATATCGTAGTACTTGCTGAAAAACGCAAGCGAGAAAGCGCCGATAGCTTGTGCGAAATTGGCCAAGTTTTTTTTACCCGGAACAAACAGTACACGGACAGGAGAATCTCCCACCAGCGTAGGCTCAGTGCTCTCAAAGTCGCCGACGATGAAGGCCACAAGATATGTGGACATTTTCATTGTTGTGGCAAAAACAACTTCTTTTTTTCCGGGAACCGGCGGGAACGGAGCTTCGCTGACCACGCGGGCATTTGAAATTGCGGTCAGATTTTCGTCGACTATCAAAGTAATTTGAAATGTCGCTTTTTTCGCGGGCTCGTCCCAGCACGGGAAAGCGCGCCTTGCGTCGGTTGACTCAAACTGGGTTGAAGCAATGACTTTTTCCTGTCCTTCGGCGTTTTTGTAGGTGCTCCGGTAAAAACCGTGCAGCTTGTCGTTCAGTTCGCCGTCGAACTGAAGCATTAATGTTGCTTTGCCGGGTTTTAGGGCTTTCTTCAGAACCAGCGTTACGGTTTCCATTTTCTTATCTTCTCTGATGTCATCAATTAATTTTCCATCAAGATCGGCGACATTAATCTTGAGTTCAGCGGCGTGGAATGTGATTTTTTTGGTGCGTCTTTTTACGTCCAGCTCAACCGTTTCAATTCCCTGGAAAGTGTTTTTTACCAAGTCCGGTTCTAATTGAATCGTATAGTGGTAAGGCACGACATCCTCCGGCAGCAGATACGGATTTCTTTCTTCCATTTTCTATTCTCCTTTCAAGGTAGAGAGTCTGGTTAGGAGATTAGCAAAAAGTTGATTTTTTGGCAAGATATGCTACTATATAGTAGTTCTTTGCCGGATAGCTGCCCTTCGACAAGCTCAGGGTAAACTCCTGATCTAAGTAGTGGGGAGGAAAGTCCGAACATCCTTTGGCGCAAACCAAAGAAGGAGATAGTGGCTAACAGCCACGCTTTACCGGAGAAATTCGGTAGGGACGGAGAGTGCAACAGAAAATATACAGCCGCCTCGCCCCTAAAGGGTAGGGAGGCAATGGTGAAATCGTGCGGTAAGAGCGCACGTCGTGCCATCGTGAGATGGCAAGGTTGAAAACACCTATCCGATGCAACCTCGTAATAGAGGGCTAGAACCCGAGAGTAATCGAGGGTCCAGATAGATGGCTATCTCCGCTGATGAGGCGGAACAAAATTCGGCTTATAGGCAGAGAACCAAATCACCCCGCTTTACAGCGGGGTGATTTTGTGTTAAATTTTTTGTAGAAGTTTTTATTTGAAAGGATAAACATGATTTATAAAGATGTTCTTTACGGAGAATGGGAGCTGCCGGAATTTCTTAAAAAAATTTCGCAGACCAAAGAAATGGCGCGGCTCCGGGGCATCACTCAATCGTCTATACCGAACACAATGAATCCTTGCGGCGCGATTCCCAGCAGATTCCATCACGGTTTAGGAGTTGCGTACCTCGCAACAAAGGTTTCGGAAAAAAATCCGCAGATTTCCGATTACGCGGTGCTTTTACGGGCTTCAGCTTTGCTGCACGACGCGGGTAATCCGCCGTTCTCGCATTTGTCGGAATATTTTTTGAAAGAAATGACCGGCATGGACGGCGAATCTTTTTTGGCGGAAATTTTGGATGGCGGAGAAGTTGAGAAAATATTGGCAAATAACGGACTCACCGTATCACAGGTTGTTAAATTCGTAACCGGCGATGATAAGCCTCTCTCCACCGTACTCAACGGTTCGATGGACATAGATAATTTGGATAACGTGGCGCGCTATGCTCATTGTTCAGGATTAAGAGGAGTAAAATATAACGGTGCTAAGATTGCTTCTTCATTTATTTTTGCCGACGGACAATGGTTATTGAAAAATGAATCCCGCGGAGAGGTTAAAAAGTGGCAGGACACGAGGGGCAGGGTTTACGGCGAAATATATAACAAGCGATACTTCAGCGCCGCAATGATGCTGCACCGCGCTGTAGAGCTCGCATTTTTTGCCGGAGATTTAACTGAAGATTTTTTCTTTCTGGACGATATGACGGCGGTATATTGTCTTGCAATAACATGCAATCCGGATACCAAGAGTTTGGTGCACCGCCTAAAACTGTGGGATTGGTATGATGAAGTTTTTTCTTTGGAAACATCTGAACCGTCCGATGAAATCCGGAGATATACGGAAAACTGGAAGACCAGGGCGCCGGCTGCAGATTTTCTTGCCGAAACGCTGGGCATGAAAAAAGGACAGGTTTGCTTCTACGCCGGCAAAGGAAAGGATAAAAGAACGGTTGATGTCCCTTTCATTTCCGGAAAGCCGGCACCGGATAATCCCGCGGAAGATAAGCCGATACACCGGATTAAAGTTTATATTGCTCCGGAGTGCGCCCGCCTGGCCGGAGAAGTCCGGAAGCTTATGTCCCAAAAAATACAAACCCCGGTCTCCTGACAGGGGTTTTCTTTTATCGGATTTTATTGTATATTTATTTATGATTCGGCTGGTTTATCAGCCTATGGCTGGGTAGCTCAGTTGGTTAGAGCACGGCACTCATAAAGCCGGGGTCGTGGGTTCGATTCCCACCTCAGCCACACATGCCTGTTATCAAAAGTAAAAATGAAAATTTCTTTAAGAAATGGTCTCGTGATATGGCGTATGTTTTGGGATTTCTGGCAGCTGACGGCGCATTATATATAAATAAACGCGGGTCTCATTATTTTGAATTGCAAATAAAAGATTTGTTGGTGCTTAGAAAAATTCGCAAATCGCTCGGTTCAAATCACAAAATTACGCTTAGGAAAAAGCATAAACGACAAAGCCAGCTTTATAGGCTTCAAATAGGAAGCAAAATAATGTTTTCAGATTTAATTGCTTTAGGATTAATGCCGAAAAAGGCGAAAACAATGAATTTTCCAAGCGTGCCAAAAAAATTTCTAGTCGATTTTGTAAGAGGATATTTTGACGGGGACGGAAGCGTTTGGTCCGGATTAATGCATAAAAACAGAGTCAATGCTTCAAAGGCTCTGCGTGTTACATTTACATCCGGTAATATAAATTTTTTGAAGAATCTTGCCGTAGCATTGCATGCCGGCCTGAAAATTAATGGAGTTCA
>MFHL01000004.1:69118-74330 GCA_001778595.1 Candidatus Giovannonibacteria bacterium RIFCSPHIGHO2_02_FULL_44_11 | reverse complement strand
TAATTTATGCCACCAAGCCCTCTTTAGTTTTATTTAAATTTATGTATAATAAACCTACGCTGTATTTGAAGCGAAAGCGTGAGATTTTTCAAAAATACTTATTAGCTTAAAAACAGCTTATGCGGCCGTAGCGTAGCCCGGTTTAACGCGCCTCCTTGTCACGGAGGAGATCGTGGGTTCAAATCCCATCGGCCGCGCATAAAAGAAAATACCCGTCTTCTTAAGACGGGCATTTTCTTTTATTTGTAGATTGAAAGGGATTTGAAGGGCGCCGAGTTCCTATTTCTTCCTGTGTGAGGCGCCCGGGCTTTTTGTCGGAGCAAAAAGAAATCCCATCGGCCGCGCATAAAATAAAAATTGCCATCGCTTCCGGTGGCGGTTTTTGTTTTATGCGGAGTTATTGGCAGGGATTTGAACCGCGGGCAACCAGCAGGTTGTGCGCGAGAGCGCCCGCATTCTGACGCCGTAGGTTTCGAGCTGAGCACAGCGAGAGGCAAATCCTTGGCCGTCCGAAGCTTTGTGAAGGAGGCCCATCGATCGCACAAAAAAACGGCTTACTTTAGTAAGTCGTTTTGGGTAGAAAATCGTAAAACTGAAGGCGTCTTGAAAGAAAGGGCCTTTTTGATTTTCATGTAAGTTTTTTGCCACCATGGCCGCTCGGTTTCTTCAAGCTTTTTCAAGAGATATTCGACATAAAAAGGGCAATTCCACATGAATTCCATTGGCATTTGGTTCATCAGAGATGAGCCTGGCGGACTCGCCTTAAGTTCGCGCTTTATGCGCTCAATTGTTATCAGGTCGTCTCTCTTGAGAAATTCAATTTCGTTATCCATGATATACTCCTTTCTTCTGAAATAGAATCTAGCATTAGTTTGTATAAGCGTCAAGTAAAATTTCAACATCGTTCCAACACAAATAAAAACCCCGCTCATTTGAGCGGAGTTGTGCGTTCGTAGATATAGAAATCTTTTTTAACGGCATCCAGCACGTCTTCGGGGTCAAGCGCAATGCCGGCGGGGTAGGCGCCTCTCCGCGCTTTTCCTTCGGCAATCAGCTTCGCCATCAGCGCGGCGGTAAATCCCGTCGGGATTTGCATTGAATTGAAATCCTTGTCCGACCTTACGTGCATCAGCGCTTCTATCTTTGTGCGCCGTGAAGTTTCCGCGCTTTTTCCGATAGCGGTTACCCGGAGTATTGCGATATTGTCATTTTCCACGGGATATTCAGCGAGCATTTTTTCAAAAGCGGGAATAAAGTTTTTCCGCGGGGTTTTATTCACCCACGCGAAGTGGCCCGGGTATCTTAAGGTTCTCTCCTGATATTTCAAAACCCGTCCTTCCAGAAAATACGGCATCGCGCAAAGCCCGTCCGTAATCGCGGGCTCAAACATCACAATCTCCGGAGTCCCGAAAAAAAGATCAAACTCTCTTGATGAGACCTGTTTGCAGATTGCGAGCGGCGGAATTTTTTTGAGCTTGCCTCCGCAAAGCACCAGCGGTGGATTGTAATACATTTCTTCAACCCCTTTGAGGTTAAAAAGCTTCGTGTAAAAAGGAGGCACTATGTAATTGTAGGGAAGACATCCGATTTCAATTATTAGTGATTCAAGCGGTTCAGCATCATCAAATTGCCGCAGTAAACGCATTGATATAGAATCGTCCAACCCCGGTCCGAACCCGCCGTCTGTAACCACGGATATTCCGCATGCCTCCGCTCTCCTGACCATATCCCAATGGATTATTTTTTTCGTTATATCCAAAACCCCGCCGAGGTCCAAATAATGCGTCAGATTGTTTTTTTCCCAGAACGGCCGTGTTTCGTTCGCCAAAATAACCGCTTCCGCAACTATCGGGTTAAAGCTCGCGGGAATCGCGCTTATCACGATGTCAAAATTTTTGAAGAGAACTGGAAGCATCTTTCTTTGCTGAACAACGTCCAGCCCGTCGCAGCCGGTAAGGCCAAAATGCAGTTCCGACCATTCGCTTTTTGGCAGACGAGTCAGTTTTTCAAAAGCTTTGCCGACCTTTTCGGTGTTTTGGTCAGCCATATAGACATGCGAGTTTTTTTCTTTTAGGAGCCGTGCGGCGATAGCCGTGCCCATTGCGTCCGTGCCCGCGCCCAAGACGAGATATTTCATTTTCAACCCTCAAATCTGGCTAAATTGAAGCAAAGTCTGTAGAATAAGTAAATATGGAGGAAGCGATCAAAAATTTTCCTAAACAATTTGCATGGGAGCCCGTAATAGAGAACGGGGCTATCTTGGGGCAATATGAAAAATTCACAATTTGCGGAATGGGAGGATCCGCTCTTCCGGGGGAGCTTTTAAGCATCGCGCTTACGGATGTAGAAATACGCACGCACCGCGATTACGGCTTGCCGAGAGAGGTGAAAAACACCCTGATAATAGCGAGCTCCTATTCCGGCAACACCGAGGAAACAATAGACGCGTTTGAAACGGCGCTAAGCAGAGACCTTCCTGTTATCGCGATTACTACGGGCGGAAAACTTCTGGAACTGGCCCGAGAACGCGGAGTTCCTTATATTGTCATACCCGACACGGGCATTCAGCCGAGGATGGCGACGGGTTTTTTTGTGACAGCGCTTTTAAGCCTGATGTTCGAGGGCAAATATTTGAAATCCGCCTCCGCGCTCGCAAAAAGGCTTGACGCAGACAAAGCCAGGGAAGCAGGGGAGGTTCTCGGCAAAAAACTGGAAAAAAAAGTCCCGATAATATATTCGTCGTATAAAAATTACGCGATGGCCTACAATTGGAAAATAAAATTCAACGAAACCGCGAAGATTCCCGCCTTTGCCAATTGTTTTCCCGAGCTGAACCACAACGAAATGACCGGGTTTGACGTAAGGTCCAACAACAGGGAGCTTTCGGAGAAATTTCATTTTATTTTTCTGAAGGAAAAAGAAGAGAGTCCGAAGATAAATAAAAGAATGGCGGTGATGGAGAAAATCCTCACAGATAAGAAATTACCAGTGGAAGGGATAGCCGTTGAGGGACAGGACGAACTTTTAAAGATTTTCCAAAACCTGCTTGTCGCGGACTGGACCGCTTATTTTTTGGCAAAGCACTACCATGTCAATCCCGAGCTTGTGCCTATGGTAGAGGAATTTAAAAAGCAGATAAAATAATGTTAGGATAAAAAAATGGAAGAGATAATAAAAAATTATAAAGAGCAGTTCGGCTGGGAGCCGATTGTCGAGAACGCCGATAGGCTGAAAGAATACGACAATTTCGTCGTCTGCGGAGTCGGTACAGCGGCGTTTGCCGCGGATTTTTTAAGCACAGGTAAAACCGGTTCTAAAATTACCGTCTGGAAAGATTACGGTTTGCCGGAAATTCCTCCGAATACGCTGGTTATTGTTTGTTCGTATTCCGGCACAACCGAAGAAGCCATAGATTCTTTCGCAGAGGCGCGCCAAAAGCGTCTGCCGATGGCGGTTATTACCAAGAGCGGGCAAATGCTTATAGATGCCAAACAGCATAGTATTCCGTTTATTCAATTGCCGGACACCGGGCACGCAATGATGTCGGGGTATTCAATAAAATCGCTCATGAAGCTTATGGGTTCAAAACAGGCAGACACGATGAAAGAATTCGCGGCCCTCGGGGATTTAATTGATATTGAAGAGGCGCGCATAGAGGGAGAAACGCTCGCCAACAGCCTCAAAGAAAAGATTCCGGTTGTTTGTGCTTCAAACAGAAATTATCCGCTTGCTTACAATTGGAAGGTAAAATTAAATGAAAGGGCAAGGATTCCAGCATTTGCAAATCATTTTCCGGAGATGAATCATAATGAAATGACGGGTCTGGATTCTGTCCCGAAAAACAAGAGCCTGTCTGAAGGTTTGTATTTTGTTTTTTTGCAGGATGAGACGGATGACCCGAGGATACAGAAGCGTATGAAAATCTGCGAAGCGCTGTATAAGGAGCGCGAGTTCGGCACTTATACGGTCGAGATGAAGGGTAAGTCGTTTCTTCATAAAATATTCCAGAACATTTTTGTTGCAAACTGGACCGTCTTTTATCTGGCACAGCATTACGGCTCTTTAACCGAGGGGAAGATCGGAGGCGAATTTGAAAAAAGGATAAAAGAGAAGCCCGGTTTTCCTCATTCGTAAAAAAGAGGAATATGGAAGACGACGGAGAAAAAAACAAACAATACGCGCCGGATGATTTTAGGCGTGAAATTGAAGAGTTGACGGGAGACCCGGAAAACACGGGGGATTTTCCCGAAAAAATTAATACCGGAGATTTGACGGCGGAAGATATGAATTTCTGGATAAAGATTAAAGATAAAAGTATTACGCAAACGGATTTGGATCAATACATAGAAAAATTTAGTAAAAAAGATCCGTTTCAGGGAAACTCCATGGATTATTTTAGAATGTTCGCGGTCCAGAGAGCGCAGGCTATTATCGGCAAAAAGGAGCTCGGAATATGACGGCAAAACCGGATAAAATTTTATATTTGCTCGGGATTGCGCAAGGCCTGGAAGGGAGGCCGTACAAATACGGAGCGAAAATATCGGACGCGCCGCGTTTTTTTGACTGCTCACTTTTTACGCAATATGTTTTCGGGAAAGTCGGCGTTAAATTGCCGAGGACGGCGATAGAGCAGGCGATGACGGGTAAAAAAGTCGCGTTAAAAAATATAAAAGAAGGCGATCTCGTTTTTATGAAAGGGGAGCTGGGCAGGTACAATAAATATTTCCCGCAGGGCATAGGGCACGTGGGCATTTATCTCGGAGGAGGCAAAGTCATTCATGCCGAACGGAGACGTATTACCGGAAAGTACGTGGATATTTATCATCCGGAGCTTATCAGGGAAGCGGGCAAGGTGGTTATTGAGGATTTGAATAAATTAATAAAAAGAAAAAAACCGTTGATTGTTATTAAGCGCTATATTTGAAATTTTATCCGGATTTATGTAAAGTATTTACCATGCAGGATGACCGCCATATAAAAATAGATTCCCCGGATTCGGCAAAACAGAGAGCGGAGCTGGAAAAGCGGGGAGACGCGGACGCAAAAAGAATGCTCCGTTTTTTGGATATGCCGGACTTGTCGCGCGCGGAGGGCAGTCCGCTTAAGGCGCTCATTGACCTTGTGCTGGGCATTCAGGATTTTAAGGATTTTGACGCCGTTGAAATCCCCGAGATAGTGCCCGCGAAAAAATCTTTTGACCTTTTTGATTTTC
>MFHL01000004.1:62892-69106 GCA_001778595.1 Candidatus Giovannonibacteria bacterium RIFCSPHIGHO2_02_FULL_44_11 | reverse complement strand
CCGCAAGGAGCAAGTCCGATACTTATTATGTAAACGATGAATATATTTTGCGCACGCACACAACGGTTATGTGGTACTACTATCTGCTCTCGGAGCGGGCAAAAGCAAAACTTAACGGAGAAGAGCCCGTCGGAATATTTTCTTATGGGAAGGTATACAGGAAAGACGAAATAGACCGGCACCACATGAATGTTTTTCATCAGATAGACGGGTTGTATCTTACGTGGAATGACAAGCGAAAAATAGTAAAAAAAGACCTTGAAGAGGTGCTCGCAAATATTGCAAAAGCTGTTTTCGGCCCGGACATAAAATACCGCTTCAATGACGATTCGTTTCCGTACACATATGATTCTATAGAGATGGAAGTTGATAAAGGTGGAAAATGGGTAGAAGTCCTGGGCGCGGGCATCGCACAGCCGTCTGTTTTGGAAAAATTGGGCGTTGATTCAAAAATCTGGGGCGGGTGGGCGTTCGGCTTCGGCTTGGAGCGCCTTGCGATAATCAGCATGGAGCTTCCAGACATCAGACTCTTGTGGTCGGAAAACGCACGCGTAAAAAAACAGCTGAAGCTTGGGAATAAATTTAAAGATGTTTCCAAATATCCGCCGATAACCCGCGATATTTCTTTTGTTGTTAATAAAGATTTTATTCCGAATAATTATTTTGACCTGATACGCGATCTGGGAGGGGATTTGGTTGAGCAAGTGGAACTTCTGGACAAATACGAAAACGCCGAAAAATTTGGGGAGGGTAAGATCAGCTATGCTTACAGAATAATTTTCAGGAGCAATGAGAGGACCTTAATCACCGCCGAGGCTGATGAAATTATGAAAAATATCTACGGCGAGACCGAAAAACAATTTAACGCCGAATTGAGGTAATAAAAATTATTTAAAAAAGAAACGAGGCCGGCGCTGTTTTTGCGCCGGCCTCTTGTGGGAATGCCGAGATTTACTCGGCAATGGAGAACAGGGTCATCCTCGCGGTGGCGGCTTTGAAAGCAGCGACGCCAGGCTCCGCCACTTTCTGTTTGCGGCTGAAACTGGCCTTTTCCCTGCTCACTTCTACCGCTGGGAAGCGAAGTTCGATACCTTTCGGATTCGCCTCCCGAAAGGACTCCACTATATCATCGACGCATTCCTTTTCCGCGCCGGTAAACTTTTTGCTCCCGGGAATCGGCTGGGGAATAATGCCGGCCGAAATCGTCTGGCCGGCTACCGTCCATTCCAGGCTCTCCTCGCGGTCGGCATTACGGAACATTCTGGAGAACACGCTGACCACAACGGTTTTACCTTTCAGTTCGTCTTTCATCGTAAACTCCTTTGTTGGGGTTGATATGCGGAACTCTGTTTGCGATTATACACCCAAAATATATATTTGTCAATATCGCAAAAATGTCTTATAATAAGGCTAAATATGGACGGTAACAAAAAAAATCTGCTTGATGCGCCGTACTATTCGCAGTGGCTGGATGTGAAGGATGCGGATTGGCAATATCGCAGTTGCGGTATTGCGGCGCTTAAGATGGCGATGGAATTCTTGGATAAAGACGCGGCAAATTCCTCACTTAGACGTCCGACGTCTAAGTGGATAAATTTGGATGATTTAATAAGAGAAGGTTTAGTGCTCGGCGCATACAAGCAAAACGTGGGGTGGGTGCACGACGGGCTTGTTGCGCTTGCCGCCGAACATGGTTTTAAAAATTCTTTCAGGAAAGAGTGGGCAATTGAGAGAAGTCCGACTTCTCTCAATGAGGGGATTGAGTTTGTTACATCAACTCTCGAAGAAAGAATTTCAGTAATCGCTTCGGTAAAAGGGCGAGATACCGGCCACTTAATTTTACTTATCGGCTTTGAAAAAGAGGGCGGAGAGCTCAAAGGTTTTTACTGTCATGACCCGGACGCAAAAAAGGCATCGGAGGGGGTGAATAAATTTATTCCGGCAAAAGATTTTTTGGAGCTCTGGAAAGGTAGGATTATTGTTGTGAATAAGTAAAAATTCTGCTATTCTTCTTTCAGATATAGGAGGACGGTTTCTTGAATAAAAAAATTAGCAAAACTGCTTTAGTGCTTTGGGGGGCGACCGATCTCGGTCCGCCGTATTTTTCGGCGGACATTTTATGGCGCACCGATTTTAAGGCGCCTGACCCATTTTTCCTTGTTGATATTCTTGATGAAGGCGATTTGATAGATTTCGGTAAATCGTATCTTTTGACAAATCCTTTAGAGCTTGAGCGCGCGAAAAAAGAAGCGAATAGCGGCATTGAAGTTGTTAATGCGTATGATTATAAAAATAAAAGCCGCGACTATATCGAAAATTTTCTGAAATGGCAGGGTGTTAAAAAAATCATAGTGCCTGATACATTTCCGTGCGGCCTGAAAGACAAACTCACAAAATCGTTTGAAGTTGTTTTGACTCCTGCGCCGTTTTATCCCAAACGCGCGATAAAAACAGAATGGGAAATTCTGGAAATTGAAAAAGCACAGCGAGCGGTTGAAATCGCTGTTGCTAAAGCAATGGATTATTTGCGGTCATGCCAAATTATGGAAGATAAGATTATTTACGGACGTGAGTTGGCTGAAGAAAAAATCATTGTTACTTCTGAAATGCTGCGAAAAATTATTGATGATTTACTTTACAGGCAAGGATATCTTGGTATCCGCAGTATTGTCGCTTGCGGCCGACAAGCCGCCGATCCGCATTGCGAAGGTTCAGGTCCGCTTTATGCACATCAGCCGATAGTGATGGATATTTTCCCGCTCTCAATGGAAACGCATTATTGGGCTGACATGACGCGTACGGTGTTTAAAGGGGAACCAAGTGAACAGCTTAAGGAAATGTATGACGAAGTTTTATTTGCTCAAAACTGGGCGATCGGCAAAGTTAAGCCCGGCGTGGACGGAAAATACATCTACGACAACGTTCTAAAACATTTTGAGGTTTCCGGGTATCCAACCAACACTAAAACCCGCCCGATGGAAGGATTTATCCACGGAGTTGGGCACGGCGTCGGTATTGATATTCACGAACCGCCATGGATAACTTTCGTTAAATGGATTTTGCAGGAAGGAAATGTTGTGACGGTTGAACCCGGGCTTTATTATCAAAAAGAGCGCCCGGAAAATACCGATACGCAAGGCATTCCCGCAGGAGGCGTCCGCACTGAAGACATGGTGCTTGTCACTAAAACCGGCTGCCGCAACTTAACAAAATTTCCAAAAGACTTGGAATCAATGATTATTCCGTAAAAAAACAGCCCTGTCCGCGACATTTGTCGCGGCAGGGCTTTTAAATTTGGCCGTTTAAGATTAGTTAAAACTTGAAAGGGTTTCATTTGGATAAATTTTATTTGCGCACTTCTGGCATAATTGGCCGGCTCCGTCTCCGATATAATTTCTCCGAGCATCAATCGGAGTGTTTATATCATATTCGGTATCTTCGCCGCAATTCACGCACTTTTCTTTCATATAATTTCTCCTTTATTAAGCCCAAAGATTCTAGAAAGATATTAGCACTAGTTAATAAATAAGTCAAGTTTTTGGGGTTGTGGGGGATAGCACAAATATGCTAAGATTAACCTATTAACATGGCTAAAAAAGCACCGCAAAAACAGCCCGCAAAGGATGGGGGTAAAGGGGGGAGTTATACCGCCTCGGACATTTATGTTCTGGAGGGTTTGGATCCCGTCAGGAAGCGCCCCGGAATGTATATCGGGTCTACCGGCGTGGACGGGCTTCATCATTTGATCTGGGAAGTCGTGGACAACTCCATTGACGAGGCGATGGCGGGTTATGCCAGGCATATTTCAGTCGCTTTGCTTTCAGGCGGAAAGGTAAAAGTGGTGGACGACGGGCGCGGTATTCCCGTTGAAACGCATAAACAAACAAAAAAATCCGCGCTGGAGACCGTTATGACAGTGCTTCATGCAGGAGGAAAATTCGGCGGTGGCGGATACAAAGTGTCGGGAGGACTGCACGGCGTGGGAGTATCCGTTGTAAACGCCCTTTCGGTGTGGCTCCGCGCGGAAGTATGCAGAGAAGGCGAAGTATGGTCGCAGGAATACCAAAGGGGCAAGCCGAAAACAAAAGTGGTTAAGATCGGCAAAGGTAAAAAAACAGGAACTGCGATAACATTTGAGCCGGACCCGGAAATTTTTGCCGATTCCAAAACAGGAAAAATACCCGATTTTGACTGGAAGAAAATTTTAGAGCGCATCCGCCAGCAGGCTTATCTTACGAAGGGCATCAAAATATCCGTAATGGACGAGCGCGCGAAAGAAAAAGCGGAGCATCTTTCTTATTCGTTCTATTTTGAGGGAGGCGTTGCTTCTTACGTAAAATATTTAAATGAAGGGCTGGACCCGAAACACGACAATATTTTTTATTGTTCCAAAGAAGCAGAAGGTATGGCTGTTGAAATTGGGCTTCAATATGTGGACGACCTGCAGTCGCGCGAGATGGCTTTCGCGAATAATATTTTAAACCCCGAGGGAGGCATGCACGCGACCGGCTTCAGGACCGCTCTCACCCGCGTGCTCAATACTTATGCCAGAAAAAACGGGTACATCAAAGAATCCGAAGAAAATCTTACCGGTGAAGATGTCCGCGAAGGGCTTACTTCAATAATTTCCATAAAATTAAAAAATCCGCAGTTTGAAGGGCAGACCAAGGCAAAGCTCGGCAACCCCGAAGCAAGGACGGCGGTGGAGGCGGTTTTGGGAGAGGCGTTAGCGGCGTTTTTGGAAGAGCATCCGCAGGATGCGAGGGCAATGCTGGAAAAAGTTATTTTGGCATTGAAAGCCCGAAAAGCGGCAAAAGCCGCGAAAGATACAATTTTGCGCAAGGGCGCGCTGGAAGGGCTTGCTCTTCCCGGAAAATTGGCAGATTGCCAGTCAAAAAATCCCGCCGAATCCGAGATTTATATTGTAGAGGGAGAGTCGGCAGGAGGCTCGGCCAAGCAGGCAAGAGACCGCCGTTTTCAGGCGATATTGCCTTTGAAAGGCAAGATATTGAACGTTGAGAAAGCCCGCCTGGACAGGATGCTTGGTTCACAGGAAATAAAAGTTTTGGTTATAGCGCTTGGTGCGGCAATCGCCGAGAGCTTTGATATTTCCAAGCTCCGTTACCATAGAATAATAATAATGACCGACGCGGATGTGGACGGCGAGCATATCCGAGCTTTGCTTTTGACGCTTTTTTACAGATACTATCTGCCGCTGATACAGCATGGATACATTTATATCGCCCAGCCGCCTCTTTATAAAATTCAAAAAGGCAAAGACATTAAATATGTTTATAACGAACAGGAGAAAGACAAGGCAATTAAGGAGTTTGAAAAAAATAAAGAAGGAAACGCGAATGTCCAGCGGTACAAAGGTTTGGGAGAAATGAATCCCGAGCAGTTGTGGGAGACCACGATGGACCCGGCGAGGCGCGTACTTTTGCAGGTTACCATAGATAATGCCAAAGAAGCGGACAAAACTTTTGATATGCTTATGGGCGACGAAGTCGCCCCGCGTAAACTTTTCATACAAACCCATGCAAAGACGGTGAAGAATTTGGATGTATAAAAATAAAAAAACCGCCGAAGGTTAATACCATATCAGCGGCGGTGATTCGCAGAAATCCAGCTTGCTGGATAAAATTATCAAGAAAACTTTATTATCAGACCTCGGAATGATATAGAGACCCGGTATATATGCCGGAATTTCGCATTTTTCGATGAAATACGAGGTCAGTTTAATGGTCGCTTCAATATGGTCTTTGATCAGGAAATTTACGGCAGGATCGTCCATATCGGGCACCATCAGCGAAGAAATTACCTCAAAATTGTGCTGTTTCGGAGTTGCGCTGGCTTTAGAGCCAAACATTACTAAAGACGCCAGAATTGCCGCACACAGAAATATTTTTCGCATATTTCATTTTTCTTTCTGCTGTAGAATTTAGCATACCGGACTTTTTTTAACAAGGTTATTTTATGGCGCTCTGCCGCGGCGGCTTAGCTTTCTTTATGTAAAACCGATACAGCGCGTTTTTCAGAACTGCGTCCGTATAGATAACACTTTTGTCTTTTTGCCACGGCCCGCACATAACATAATATTTTTTCGCGCAAATTGAGTCGTCAGCGTGTTCTTTTAGTCCGAGGCCGTGCCCCAATTCGTGCAACATAAGAACGGCATTTTGATATGCGGGATTGGGGTTGGAAAAATTGGCAA
>MFHL01000004.1:56025-62869 GCA_001778595.1 Candidatus Giovannonibacteria bacterium RIFCSPHIGHO2_02_FULL_44_11 | reverse complement strand
GCGCCCGCAAAAAAAATGAAATAAAAATCTGCCGGCGGCTTGGTCAATTTTTGGAACATAGGCCAAATTTTATCAACGTTCAGCGCGTATGGAATAGCTGCATCTTTATAAACCGGCATATTTTCAATTTTCCAATAATCAATTAAGACGATTTTTACGTTAATAATTTTCCGGCTAAAAGGATTGTTTATATCAGTTTCCAGCCTGCCGATGAGGTCTCTGATATTTTTTTCAAAAACCTTTGTATCCGCGGGCTCGAAGGCATAATAGATTCCTACCCGAAGCACAGCTTCGGGTAAATTACCGGCGTAGGCTGATTTTATCAAAAAACACGGTAAGAACAGAAAAAAAACAAGCACCTTTGTTTTCATTTCGGCAACACTTCTACTTTGTGCATAGCAAGCCTGACTTTTTTTGGCAAGGGAAATCAGGATATATGAAAAATTGGCGCTGCGGAGCGTCAATTTTGGTTCTTGTGTTTATTGTAATAATCCAGGAACGCCGCGGGGAGCTGTTTGTCCACAGCTATTTCTGACGTATCTTGGCCGGGGTTGCACATTACGTGCATTATTTTTTCACAGGCCGCGGCCGGAGTGTGTTCCAGCCCCATATAGTGCCCGATTTCATGGAGCAGTGTAAGTGTTTGCAGCGGCGCTTTCGGATTATAAAATGTGCTCAGCGCGATTTTATTTCCTCCCCAATCATTTAGTTTTCCGTCTAAATACTCTATAATCGTTTTGCTCGCGGTTTCCGATACCGTATGAGCCATCGGCAGTTCAAATAGTATCAAATAAATATCTGCTTGCGGAAGCGCGGAAGCGCCGGCCGTCATCTGAAAAACCTTATCTATGTCAACTGCGCCCCGGAATTTTTCAGGTTCCCGATACAGCGGCATGTTTTTGATTTCCCAATATTCCAAAAAAACGATTTTAAGCCCGATTATTTTTCTTGAAAAAAAACTGTTGACCAGAGTTTCAGTGTTTTTTATGAGGTCTTTAACGCCGCTTTTAAATTCGGCGGAGTTTTCGAATTCCACTATTTCAGTATTACGGCCGTTTTGCTGGATGAATGTATACGTCGGCTTGAAGGTATAATAAATCCCGATATTCAGAGTAGCCTTTGGCTGTTCCGGCTCGGCGGAGACTGTAGGCATAAAACCAAAAAGCAATGCTAAAATCAGCAGAAAAAGCCTCATTTTTTCAAGGTAATCCTAGATTAGAATTAGCGCATTTGACTTATTTTGGCAATGGGAGTATACTCTAAATATAAAGGCCTCGGGGCCTTTTAAAAAAGCTTAAATTCACAAAAATGTACCAAAAACTCGTTAATTATCTGAAAGAAACCAGGGTTGAG
Source organism: Candidatus Giovannonibacteria bacterium RIFCSPHIGHO2_02_FULL_44_11 (assembly GCA_001778595.1). Taxonomy (GTDB): domain Bacteria; phylum Patescibacteriota; class Minisyncoccia; order UBA11713; family 2-01-FULL-45-33; genus 2-01-FULL-45-33. The sequence continues at coordinate 61,516 of MFHL01000004.1, read as the reverse complement.
ATGAGGAAGGTCAACTGGCCGACCAAGAACGAAACAGTCCGCTTTACTATCGTTGTAATCGCGGTGTCATTGGGAGTTTCTTTTATATTGGGGGCGTTTGATTACGTGTTTACAAGCATACTTAAACTTTTCATATAAGATGCCAAAGCAGACTTCCGAATTTGGAAAAAATTGGTACGCCGTGCATACTTATTCCGGCTATGAGGACGCGGTTGCGAGGAATTTGCGCCAGCGCATAGAATCTTTGGGGATGGAAGACCAGATTTTCCAGGTGGTTGTGCCTATTGAGAAAAAAATAAAGATAAAGGGAGGAAAACGCAAAGTGGTTGAAGAGAAAATTTATCCCGGTTATGTTTTGGTTGAAATGCTGGTTACCGACGCATCTTGGTATGTTGTGCGTAACACTCCGCGTGTTACAGGTTTTGTGGGTTCGGGTACTACGCCCGCGCCATTGTCCAAAGAGGAGATAGACGTGCTTTTCTCGCGCATGGGCAAAGGTGAGCCGACCCATAAGATAGATGTGGCTGTTGGCGAGCCGGTGCGTATTACAGACGGGCCTTTCAAAGATTTTGAAGGCAAGGTAAGTGAGGTAGATGAAGACCGCGGAAAAATAAAAGTTTTAGTTTCCATGTTCGGCAGAGAGACTCCCGTGGAGCTTGATTTCTTGCAGGTAAAGAAGCTATAATACCAATTACGAATCTGGTACGAATATACAAATAAATTATTAGTAAATTAGTAAAAATAAGTAATTAGTAATCATGGCCAAGGCTATTAAAGTTATTGTAAAAGTACAGGCACCGGCGGGGAAAGCAACCCCGGCCCCTCCTTTGGGGCCCGCCCTGGGCCAGCACGGCATCAACATCGGCGAATTTGTAAAAAAATTCAATGAGGCGACCGCGCAGATGGGGGATACAATTATACCCGCGGAAATTACAATCTACATGGACCGGACTTTTGATTTTAAATTGAAAACTCCTCCTGCTTCCGACCTTTTGCGAAAAGCGGCGGGAATTGAAAAAGGCGCGGCAAATCCCAAAACCGGCAAAGTAGGCAAAGTTTCAAAAATACAGCTCCGCGAGATCGCCGAGAAAAAAATGGAAGACTTAAATGCCAACGACGTTGAAGCCGCGATGAAAGTGGTCGCGGGGACCGCGCGGTCTATGGGGATTGAGGTCAAAGACTAGTTCTGCTAGTCTGATTTCAGAAAAAAGTTCTTAAAAAAGGAGCTGCGAAATGCAGATTCTTCAAATTTTAGGCGGCTTGTTAGCCGCTTATCTTATAGTTGGATTTGTGCATTCAGTCGTTTTATTTGTTTCTGATTGGAAAAATATTAAGTTTGTTGAGCCGGGCGAGAGGCTCCGCTATTTGATCTATATTCTAGGTTGGCCGCTTGTCTGGAGCGCATTTGCTATTATTATAATAATTTTCTTTTTAATAATAACGGCATTATTGATGATTTTGTATTTTGCAGGCGGTTTATGCTAAGGATTTAGGAAGATACGGAGGATCTAAAATGAATTTAATCGAAGAGGCGCTGAAGAAAGAAAAAGAAAGATTGAATTATGAGGCGGAAAAGAACCGGTTTGCTACGAAATTTAATTTTGTAATAAACTCGACATTCGACAGCCATTGGAATGATTTTCGGGAGCGGCTGGGTAAAAGCCCTCGTCTGGAAGATTTGCTGAAACAAGCTGTGGCTACAGGGATCATTCTTGAGCTGGAAGATGATTATGGCTCGTATGCCGGAGCCAAGAGGATCGTTATCGGACTAAAAAGTTCTGACGAAAAGATATTAGACGCATTTCTGGGCTAAATACACTAATATTAAATAGGCGGATTAATCCGCCTATTTTTTTTGCGATATAGCATAATTGTAACGACCGTGAGAAAAGTGTTACATCAACAAAAGTTGCCGATTGGTTGAATTTGTTGATGACGCGATGAAAGTGGTCGCGGGGACCGCGCGGTCTATGGGGATTGAAGTGAAAGAATAAACTTGCTACTTTAGTTTAAGAAAAAGTTCTAAAAAGGAGATTGTCATGATTGAAATTCTTGGGTGGGTGTTTTTGATTATAGTTGTCTTGGGCCTTATACAAGCGATAGGTTTCTTGGCGTATGAGGTAAAAGAATACGACTGCGGACTTCGTCTTTATTTAAAAGAGGTTTTTTCTATGAAAGTAGCGGTAGCTTTATTAGCCTTGGTTTTGGGCGGATGGCTTCATACTTGGGCTGAGATTTACGAAGAGCATTACAACAAAAAACACTCTGATTATTAAAATGGCTTCGGCCGTTTTTCTTATTCACACCCTCCGCGTTGCGGGGGTGTTTTTTGAATGCTAATTTTTAGTCATACGATGAAAGCTGTGTCAAAAAAAAATAAAACCGCGCTTCCGCGTCCGAGCTGGGACGAACTTTTTGTCGCGAAAGCGATTTTGGGGTCAGCCCGCGGAAACTGCGACAGGAAGCTTATTGCCTGTATATTGGTAAATAACAAAAAAATCGTGGGCTCGGGGTACAACGGCTCAATGGCGGGCACGCCAACCTGCGATGAGGTGGGCCACGACATTTTAAATAACCATTGCGTAAGGACTCTGCACGCGGAAGTAAACTCCCTCGCCAATTCCCGGGGGGATCTGCACGGCGCAACCGCGTATGTTACTGCAACGCCCTGTCTTAACTGCGTAAAAGACCTTGGCCAGCACGGCATAGCAAGAATAGTCTACGCGGGGCATTACGATAATCAGGACGACGGACGCATTCCTAAATATTGCGAACAAAAAAAGATTCGTCTGGAGCAGATTTGCGGCGACGCGAAGGACGCGGCGGCAATATTATCAAGAATCTTTGCCAAGCTGAACGGCAAGGGAGGAATATTTGAAGGCTTTAATGTCCGGCTTGTGCCGGTTGATACAGCTGTTTCAAAGGCAAGTGCTAGAATAGAGCAAAAATGGAGCAAAAAATAAAAGCAGGCAGACTTATAATTTTTGAAGGCGGCGAAAAAGTCGGAAAATCAACGCAAATTGAGCGTTTGGCAGGATATTTGCTGGGCAGAGGGCACAAAATTGTCACCACGAAAGAGCCCGGCGGAGGAATGCACGATATCCGCAAGCAGATTATGCGATTGGATCCAAACCATCCGGATCTGGCCTATGAAGAGCTGAAACTTTTCGTGCAGGACAGAACTATTCACTGGAATAATCTAATTTTGCCGGAACTTAACGCGGGCAAGGTCGTTCTTTGCGACAGATGGAAATATTCAACAAAAGCTTACCAGGGGCACGCGCGCGGAATGGATATGAAAGTTATTGACGCTTCCGGCAATCATGCCGTTGACGGAAAAGAAGCCGACCTTGTCTTTTTGCTGGATTTGCCGGCCGACGCGTATTTAAAACGCATCAGCAAAGACAACGAAACGGAGGTAACCAGATTTGAAGGCGAAAAAATTGCTTTTCACGAAAAAGTAAGGCGGGGTTTTTTGGTTCAGGCCAATGAAGACCCTGAGCGGTGGGTCGTTTTGGACGCAACCCAAAACAAAGAAAAACTTGCCTTAGCAATTCAAAAAGCGGTAAAAGAAAAACTGGGGCTTTGAGCGGTGCGGGACGAAGATGTGATTGTCCACAGCCTTTTATTTTTATTTTGATTTTATTTCTGTTAGTCTAATAACCATCTTTGAAAATTTGGAGGAGGAAGAATGGCGGAGCAAAATCTTGAAAAGCTGATTGGCAGATTTCATCCTAGACGCACTTATAAATCCGGCGAAGTGACGGTAGAGGTGGACGGTGTTTTTGTCCGCGTGGACGAAGAAACGCGCATAGAAAACGGAAGGGTTTTTGTTCCAATTGAAGATTTTCTGCAGGATTCGGCTATTATCAGGAGCGCGAGGGTTTCAACAGGACGGGATACTCTGGCTATAAATGAAAAGGCCGCAGGCCTTATTGGGTCGCTATACAAAGATTCTCACGTAACTCCGTTTGAAGGCGGAGCAATGTTCAGGTTGAGAGTTGAGGCGCCGATAAATATCGCCCAGCCGTTCTTTCAGCTTCCGGGTTCGCACAACGAATTTTCGGGAAGATACAGCGTGATAGACGGAGAATTTTCAATGCCGGAGCATATTCAAAAAAATCCGGAAGCTTCGGAAATTTTTCTGGAAGCCGGGGAAGACAGCAAGGAAGTGTACAAAAAATTTCTAGATGCCTCAATGGCCAAGGAACAGGCAAGATTTGCCGTGCTCTTTAGTTTTTTTACCAAGTTTTATTGGACGGTGTCTCTGAGGCATCTGTTGGAAATTTGCGCGCTGGAAGAAAATAAATTCGCGCCGCGGGGTTTCTGGGATACAAGAGACCGGATATTCAAAAAAATTCTGGAGGACTGGACTCCGTGGGCGTACGACAAATTTCTTGAATTTCCTAAAGTTTACAAAACGCGCTGGGCGGAAGAAGAGGCGGACGAAGAAGCGGATGACGGGATTTTTACGGAACTGGTGGAAAATATCGGTTCATTCCGTCTGGACAATTGTCTGGCGGATGAAAAATTGATGAGAAGAGGCGTTAAAACCGGCCCCTCTCCAAAAAGGGGTTTTGGACACAGCATCCTGAATTTTTCTCTGCATTACCCGATTTTCGTGCACCGCCAGTGGGTGAGGCACAGATATGGGGCCTGGTCGGAATTGCCGGTTGATTTTGACGGAGTTGTAAACGGATTTGATTTTTATGTTCCGAAGTATTTCCGCGAACAAATCGGGAAGACCATGTCATATCATTATGAAGATATGGAGCGCGGAAAAAACACGGAAATGAAAACGGCGCTTCTGGATTTGATATCAAGAAGCATCGGCAGATATTGGAGAATGAGACAACTTGGGTTTTCCATGGCAGATTCGGCCGCCTGCCTGCCGTATGTTTTCAGAATAGAAGCGCTTTGGTCGCCGAACGTTGAGGGTCTGATGAATTTTTTTTCATTGCGGTGCGACTCGCACGCACAGTGGGAGATAAGGCAGTTCGCAAAAAGAATATATTTATTGTTTGCGCGGTTATATCCGTGGGCGAACGAGATTTTCCTCAAACATATTAATTACGGAACAATAGAAACAGATGAAACTTAAAAGCCCTTGCGGGCTTTTTTCTTTTACGCTAGGTTGTTTTTAGATAGGTTTTTTGAAGAAAAAGGAGATTTTTATGCCTTACGTTCCAAGTAAAAAAACCGTTCCGCCAGCGGAGGACAGGGAGATTTTGAATCCGCTGGTTGAGGTGTTAGCGGAGAAGGCCGCGTCGGAAATCAAAGAAAACAGGGATTTGATCCCGGTATACAGGAGTATTTTTAAAGCGGTTGGTGAACGTTTGGAGCAAATGGTACACGGCACTATGGGTGGCGATTCGCATGCTTTATATATGCCAGAAGAGAAGCTGGCTCAAGCAATCTATGGGCTTCGAAAGAAATACGATTATGACGGCGCGGAAGACGGAGAATTGAACTATTCCTTCACGAGATTCAT
>MFHL01000004.1:49094-55937 GCA_001778595.1 Candidatus Giovannonibacteria bacterium RIFCSPHIGHO2_02_FULL_44_11 | reverse complement strand
GCTTTGCTCGTGGTGGCTCTGCATTTCAAGGATTCGGAGCTCGGTTTTATGGGTGTTTATAACGACATCGAGGAAGAGTTTAAATGGAGGGTGAACCGCCCATACGAAGCCGCGCAGATCGTAAAGAGCGGAGATTGCTACGATACGCCATTCTACACAAAATTAATGGCTGTGCGAGACACTAAGGGAAAAGTTATTTGCCATATCGACGGCTACTTTGAGAGAAGTGAAGAAACGTTGAACAAAGACGTTGTCGATTGGGAACTTGTTGCGGTTCCAAAAAAGAAAGCACAATCAAAGAAAAAATAAGTTATACCCGGCCATTGACCGGGTTTTTATTTTGTGGTATGTTTAAATTAGAAAAATATGATTTTTGCTCGGAGGTCTTATGAATTTTAAGTCGGAATTTGCGAATATTAAACTGAAGTTTAAGAAGGCGATAGAGGTTTTGAAATCGAATCCTTTGCAGGAAGAAATTGAGCGTTTGAACGGGCTATTGGAAGAGAAGCGGCTGGCACAGGAGCGGGCAGAACAGCAAGTTCGGATTGAGCAGACTAAAGTTTTTGAACTTGAAAGGCATAACGATTATTTTGAAGCCGAACTTGAGCGGACAAAGTTAGAGCTTAGAAATTTAAGCGAGATTGAGTCCGGAATGGATTTGTATTTATATAAGACTCCGGAAAAGGACGAAAGGAACGATCACTGATAGAGAGTCGCAATAGTACGAGCCCTTCGTCGGGCTTGTTTTTTTTATTACGGCGCTACATTTATAGCAGATAACAAATTAAATAAGCGCAATGGCTATTTTAAATTTTTTGGGATTTGTGGATTTGCAAAGTACCGTCTGGAATTTAGCCGCCTATTTGGGTATGGTCATCATTCTTTTCGGGGTAAAATTCGAAAAACACAGGCCACATTTGATAGGAGCGGGAGGCATTATACTTGCTGTTTACGCGTTTTTTTTCCTGCACGACTACATTCTTACAAGTTTGCAATGTCTCATTGCCGTTTCTTCCGCGCTGGAAATCATTCAGGTCAATAAAAAAATATCGGCGATGATTATTTCTGTAGTCTCTGTGATTTTACTTATAATACTTGTCGGCGGCGGTTTTGTTGAAGATGCCGCAAGATGGCTTGGCATCGGCGGAGTTTTGGGCATTGCCTTCGGATTAGTTTTTGCGCCGAATAAGAGCGGCTTTGTAAGCATGGGACTTGGCGGAGCGCTGTTGGTAATCTACGCGCCTATTGTCGGAGCCCGGGTTTTCTTTATTTTGAATTTGATATTTGCTTATTTAAATTTTCAAACGGTAATCGCCATGAGCAAAAAGCAGCCTCAATAGTTGCTTTTTTTTATTACAGCGCTATGTTTAATGGTATATGCCATATATAGTGCCAAAAGACAGGAAAGTATTTGATCCGCTTATTGATCAATTGGCCGAGAAAATAGTCGCGGAAGCCAAAGGCTACGCCTATGACGGTGCCTTTGCCGGACTTCTAAATTACACCTGCACGCGCCTTGCATTGAAAATAGTGCGCCTGCAATTCGGCAAAATGCGCTACTGGATACTGGCCATAGTTACCGGAACCTTCAAAAACGTCGCGGATGAGTTTTACCGCAGAGTGGGAGTTCCTTATGAAGACAAGCAAATAGAAAAGAGCGGCGACGTGGATTTGTATAAAGAATATAAAGAAGAAATAGATAAAATTTAACCGGTTCTATGCTCGTTGTAGCCACATCAACAGCGGGAACATTAAGAAAAGAGGATTTTCTTTCGTACGAGAAACACGCCGCAAGCCGCGGCAATATCCTGAAAACATATAATCCGGGCGATTTGATGTTCAAAATTGCGGAGGAACAATCCGTCAATATAACGCCGGAAAATATTTTAGACGCTCCGCAAAACGAGCTTACGCTTTTGCGCAGGGTGGTGCTGGAACAGCTGAAGCCGAATTTTGATGCGCACAACAAACGCGGGGAAGCGGCGATGCTCCGGACGCACGCAATGTTTCCGTGGAAAAATGTTCCGCACAGCGCATGGAGCAGCAGGGCCATTGCCGCGCTGAATCCTGATATGTTTATTACTTTTGTTGATGAGGCCCCGCTGATACTGGAACGCATGAAGGAAACCAAGCAATGGGCAAAAGCGGATCTGTCTTTAAAAGAAATATTGTGGTGGATGACCTATGAGGTTAATATGGCCAGGGACTGGGCAGATTTACAAAAAAAACCGTTTTATGTTGTGCCCGCCGGAGCCCCGCCGGATTTTCTTTATCAATTGCTTTTTAAGCCAGAAGCCGAAATAGTATATGTAAGCATGCCTATTACCCACGGTTTTGACAAAGAAACCCAGGTTCGCCTGAATAATTTTGTTGATTCCCTTAAAAAATATTTTTTGGTTTTTGACCCGAGATATGTGAAGCCTTTGGACGGATCAAAAGGAGAAATATTCAATATGGCGCTTTCCGATAATATCGTACACAGGGATTTAAATTTATTTTTGAAGCAATCCAAACGGCTGATAGCTTATTGGCCTACGGTCATTTCTTCCCCCGGAATGGTGGACGAAATAGTCAAAGCCTCCGAAGCCAACAAGGAAGTATGGCTGGTCTGGCCGGAAGGGGTAAGCATCAGCCCGTTTTTGCTGCACTACGCGCACAAGGTTTTTACCGAAAAAGAGTTTGCGTCGCATTTAGAAATTAATTTTAATAAAATATGAAATCGGTCGTCATTTGCGGTTCACAGCGTTATAAGGTGGAGATTAAAAAATTTGCCGAGCGTCTGCGTAAACTCGGCGTTCCTGTTGTTTTTGAGCCAAATTTTGACCGCCAGCGGAAGAAAATGCTCGCAGCTACGGAAAAAACGCGCCTTCTCTCAAAATCTTACCGTGACCGCGTTCCCGCGATGGTACACGAACACTTTGACCGCATCCGCAAAGCAGATGTTTGTTATATCTATAATAAGAACGGATATCTGGGCGTAAATACTACTCTTGAACTAGGATTTGCCCATGGAAAAAATATGATAATCTACGCCCTTGAGCCGGAAAATGTTAAAGAAGGAGGGGAAATCTGCCGGGATATTTTATTTACGGAAATCATTGACAAACCGGAAGATTTAATGTTAAGACTGGCCTAGGAGAAAAAATTATATGGCAAAAAAATGCGATAATACGAGCACCGGAATTTTGGTCAGGAACGGCACAAAAATACTTTTGATAGAAAGAAAGCAATACAATTTTGGATTTGCATTGCCGGCCGGACATGGAGATGGCGACAGTCCTTTGGTTTGTGCCAAAAAAGAGCTTGGAGAAGAGGTTGGGCTTACGATGCTTAAGGGTGAGATTGTGTTAAGTATGGCGCTTCCAAATCCCTGTAACAGGGAAGGCGGAACGCATCATGACTGGAGCGTGGTAGAGGCGGTAAAATGGGAAGGCGATGTAAATATTCATCAGCCCGACGACGAGGCAAAAAGCTACCTGTGGGCCGATGAGCGGATGATTTCAGATATTGCGAAACGCCTGGAAGATTTCGCGTCTCTTATCGGGACCGGGCTTGTGCCGGAAAACTTGCCTCAAATAGTAAAAGCCACAAATGAAAATCCGGCCTGGAAACAATCTCCCGGCCTTGAGCCTCCGATGTATTTTTTGTTCAAAGCACTGAAGCTTATCTAGCCCCCGCCTCTCTTGGCGGGATTTTTTTATTGCGGTAAGATTAATGTGCACATGAAATCAATTGTTTTTTGTTCATCGCAGAGGTTTGCAGGCGACCTCCATAAATTTATGGACGAACTTCACGCTTTAGCCAAAGAAAAAGGCATGCGCCTTACAGTGCTCCACCCCGAATTTTCCATGGATATGCACAAATTGCACAGCTTGTCGGAAAAAGAACGGCTACAGCATCCGGCTTACCGAGCGGAGGTGGCAGGAAAAGTTTATGACCATTTATTCCGAAAAGTTAAGGTGGCAGATGTCTGTTTTGTTTATAACAAAGACGGATATCTCGGGGTCAACGTCGCGGGCGAGCTTTTTGCCGCCGCCGTTTTGGGAAAGATGGTTTACGCGCTGGACGAAAAAACTTTGATGGGCCACTATCCGCACGACCTCTACGAAGAACCATCCGCCCGCAAACTTATTCACGAAGTCATCTCCCCTCCCGCCGATTTGCTGGAACGGCTGATTTGAGATTTTGGACTTAATTCTAAAAGCCAGTATCTGAATACGATCGTAGCGAGACACTTGGTATTGACGCCGAATCAGTTATTTACTAGACTCCTTTTCAGAAAGGAGTTTTTTGATGGAAAAGAAATCGCTTTACGTAATTCCGTATAATGCGCCGTGGTATGAGCTTTTACTCAACGGAACGCTTGTTATCAAAACATCTTCGGGAAAATTCGGAATCAAGACAGGTAATGCGCCGAGGAAGTACCGCGGATGGGTCGGATTTTACAACGCAAAGGGGCGTGTCCGCGGTGAGGTTGTCGCAAGGCACAAACTTGATCCGGACGAACTCAATTTAGGCACGCTTGTGGGCGTAGGATATTTGGAAGATTCGCGGGAGCTTACCGACGAGGAAAAATACCGGTGGTATCTTCGTTCGAATAAAATAAACGATAAACTGGTCCTCAAAGAAGCAAACAAAGACCGGCACGATTTCGAAGACGCTGTAAAATCCACAAAGGATAAAGTTGCATGGATGCAAGGAGAACTGAGTCAATTTTTGGGGAATCAGCATATTATTGCCGGACCTGGTGACGTCGGTCATTTTTATAGTCCGGGTTCGCTCACTCGTTTTTCCAGACCTATTCCCATTAAGTATCCCTCCGGTCCGGTGCTCGGAACGCATATCGCTATCACGCCGGAAATCCGCAGAGCTCTTAAAGCATCTGGCGTAGTCTTATAAAAGCCCTCCCGGGCTTTTTCTTTTGCATTTTTTTTTATTTATGGAATAATGGACGAATATTATGAATCCCGTTAGAAATCGCGGGCGCATAGTTAAAAAACATGCTATATTTGGAAAAGTCAAAATTTATAAGTAATAATTTGGGTCGTAAGGCGCATATTGCGTCTGCGTCCTATTTCTAACGGGATGAATTCAGGAAGAAAAGTCAGGCTTTTAGCTTTAACTATATTAGTAATAGGCCTTTTGGCCGGGTTTTATGATGTAGGCGAGCATTTTTATTTGGCCGGCAATGTCCAGCAATGGATAAAACCTTTCCGGCTTGGTTTGGACCTGCAGGGCGGAACTCATTTGGTTTATCAGGCTGATACAGCGCAATTGGGCGGCGGGCAATCGCCGGACGAGGCAATGGCGGGGCTAAGGGATGTTATTGAGCGGCGCATCAATTTTTTCGGCGTGGCGGAGCCTGTTGTACAGACTGAAAATGTAAGCGGGGACCACAGGCTTATTGTTGAGCTTGCGGGAGTTTTTAATATTCAGGACGCGATAAAGAGCATCGGCGAGACGCCTTATCTGGAATTTAAGGAATTGAAAAAAGGCGCCGACGGGAAGATTCTTGCAACATCAACCGTGTCATTAACGGATTTTGAACCCACGGTGCTAACAGGACGATATGTAAAAGGCGCTACATTACAATTTGATCCAAATACTGGCACGCCTCAGATTGGCATTGAATTTAATTCGGAAGGCGCAGTCATGTTTGAAGATATTACGGCAAGGAATGTTGGAAGTCCCGTTTATATTTTTTTAGACGGACAGCCGATTTCATGGCCCAGAGTGAATGAAAAAATTTCCGGAGGCAAAGCGCAAATAACCGGAACTTTCACCAACGACGAAGCAAAACAACTGGTAAGGCGTTTCAACGCGGGCGCACTGCCCGTACCTATAAATCTGATATCGCAGCAAAGCGTTGAGGCGTCTTTGGGTAAAGACGCTCTGGCGAGAAGTATGAATGCCGGCATCTACGGAGCTATTGCCGTAATGTTTTTTATGATCTTTTGGTACCGCCTGCCGGGACTTATCGCGGTTTTGGCGCTTACACTGGTTTATTCTACTTTGACTTTACTTCTCTTTAAATTAATTCCGGTTACGCTTTCTTCCGCCGGCATCGCGGGATTTATTTTGTCCATCGGCATGGCGGTGGACGCGAATATTTTGATATTTGAGCGGATGAAAGAAGAGCTGAAAACAGGGCGAAATCTGGGCACCGCGATGTCGGAAGGATTTAACCGAGCATGGACATCCATCCGCGACTCAAATGTTTCTAGTTTAATTACGTCGGTAATTCTTTATTGGTTTGGAACGAGTCTCGTACGTGGTTTTGCTCTCACGCTTGGTCTCGGTATTTTGGTAAGTATGTTTTCGGCCATCACAGCTTCGCGATTTTTCCTGTTTTCTCTCCCTCATAATTCATCGGCAGGCGGACCGGGCCGCGTCAAAAAATTCCTCTTCGGTACCGGACTTTCGTCTTGATTTTAGGTCTGTAAAGCGCTACGCTCCGACTAATGAAATCGGGGCGTTTATTATTTATAGTATTGCTTCTTAGCGCGGCTTTTCCGGTTTTCGCCAAAGTTGTTATTAATGAAGTGGCGTGGATGGGGACGCAAACTAGCGCGGCGGATGAATGGATAGAGCTTTATTCGGACCATGAATGGAATTTGGCGGGGTGGACTTTGATTACTGCCGACGGAGGCACGAAAATAAATCTCAAAAGCTCAAGCTCAACGGCGAATTATTACTTAATAGAAAGAACAGATGACAGCGCTGTTCCGGATGTTAAAGCCGATCTGGTCTTGCCGTTCGGCAAAGGCCTCTCAAACGACGGAGAAATTTTAATTTTAAAAGATGCCGGCGGGAATATTGTTGACCAAGTTGACGGCTCCAACG
>MFHL01000004.1:48769-49070 GCA_001778595.1 Candidatus Giovannonibacteria bacterium RIFCSPHIGHO2_02_FULL_44_11 | reverse complement strand
CTACGCCGAAAGCGGAGAACGCTGTGTGGGTGGCGCGTCCCATAGAGCCAAAGCCGTCGCCATCGGCAGCCGGTTCTCCGGAGAAGAAGTCATATACCCGCGCCGTAAACATGGTGACAGACGAAAATGTTCAGGGTGAACAGAATAACAGTGAATATCTCTGGCTTTTGGGAGGAATCCTCGGCGGAGCCGTTTTGGGGCTGGTATTTATCATGGCCAAACGTTTGTCCGGTTAATTGGGTTATAATATTAATATGGCCGATAAACCAGTAGTATTTGTTTTCTCGTCTTTTTATGAACC
>MFHL01000004.1:48608-48761 GCA_001778595.1 Candidatus Giovannonibacteria bacterium RIFCSPHIGHO2_02_FULL_44_11 | reverse complement strand
GCGGTGCGGAAATTGCCGTCAAAGAGATAATCTCGCGCACCGCGCAGGATTTTGAATTTCATATCATTACCCACCGCCTGAATTTTAACCTTCCCGGAGAAGAAAATTACGCGGTAGGAAATGATACGGTTTTTATACACCGTTTGGGATTCG
>MFHL01000004.1:9234-48598 GCA_001778595.1 Candidatus Giovannonibacteria bacterium RIFCSPHIGHO2_02_FULL_44_11 | reverse complement strand
TGACCGGATGTTTTTGTTCCCTTTTTTGGCGGCGCGGAAAGGCTTTGCTCTGACAAAAGAATTTAAGGACAGAAAAAAACTTTTATGGGGTGTGATGGTTTCGTACGCATCGGTGGGCGCGTTTTTTGTTAAAATATTCAAAAAAAATATTCCATTTCTGCTAACTATTCAGGAGGGCGACGGGGAATGGAATGTAAAAGCAAAAAATTTCGGCCTCTCGGCCTTGTGGTGGAAACTGCTGCTTAAAAAAGCAAATCATGTGACTGCGATAAGCAATTATCTCGAGCAAATCGTAAAAGAAAAAGGTTACCGCGGAACAGTTGAGATAATACCCAACGGAGTAGATGAAAGGCTTCTTTTGATTCCGCGTCCGGAATTTCCGGGAGAAAAAGTGATTTTTTCTTCTTCAAGGCTCGTCAAAAAGAACGCGCTGGAAGTGCTCTTAAAAGCGGCGGCACGGTTGAAGAGTGATTTTTCCGCCCAAGGCGGACCAGCCTCGGGCTGGAAAGTTATTATTGCCGGAGACGGGCCGGAAAAGAAAAGCTTGGCGGAATTCAGCGAAGCGCTGGGCCTTAAAGACAGGGTGGAATTTTTGGGCCATGTGCCTTACGAAAATCTGATAAAACTTTATTCAGGCGCGGATATTTTTGTGCGTCCCTCGCGTTCTGAAGGCTTGGGAAGCGCGTTTCTGGAAGCAATGGCGGCGGGGCTTATTACTATCGGCACGCCGGTCGGCGGGATAACGGATTATTTATGGGAAGGTAGAACGGGTTTTTTGGCCATACCCGACAATGTTGACAGCCTTGTTGAGGCGATAAGAACCGCGCTTGTTCTGGCTCCCTCAAGAAAAGCGCAGATAATAGGCAATGCCCGCGCGCTCATCCGCACAAAATATTTATGGAGCGATGTAGCGTCAAAGACAAAAAACGTTTTTATTAAACTTTTATGAAAATATTAATAGCCACGGGCATTTACCCGCCCGATATCGGCGGGCCCGCGACATACAGCAAATTACTCAAAGAAGAACTGCCCGGGCAGGGGATAGAGGTTACGGTTGTTACGTTCGGAAAATTAAAAAAATACCCCTGGGTTCTGCGCCAGCCGGTTTATTTTATTAAAGTTCTTTTGGCGGCGCGGAATGCGGATATTATATATGCGCAGGATGTTTTAAATTCCGGCATTTCGGCATTGATTGCGGGGAAATTGTGGAAAAAAAAGTTTTTGCTGAAGATTGTCGGGGATTACGCGTGGGAACAGGGAGTCGGGCGCTTCGGGGTCAAAGAAATTTTGGATGATTTTTTAGAAAACCTGCCTGCGCAGGCAGGAAAATACGGTTTTAAAGTTGAGCTTTTCAGAAAATTGGAGCGCCGGGTCGCGAACAATGCCGAAAAAGTCATAGTGCCGAGCAATTATCTGAAGAAGGTTGTTTTAAAATGGGGAGTGGACCCTCAAAAAATCATTGTTATTTACAACGCATTCGACGCACCGCAGGGAACATCAGCCTCAATTTCCAAAGAAGACGCAAAGAAACAGATTGGGTTGGAAGGAAAAATAATTGTATCGGCCGGGCGGTTGGTGCCGTGGAAAGGATTTGACGCGCTTATTGAAATAATGCCGGAGCTTTCAAAAAAATTCGGCGACGCGCTGGACGAGCGTGCGGGTTTAAAACTTATTATTATCGGCGAAGGACCGGAAAGAAACCGCCTGGAATCAGTACGGAACAGGGCATGGCTTGTTGAAAAAGTTATATTTACGGGAGCGCTTTCGCGCGATGCGGTGCTGGACTACTTAAGGGCGGCTGATGTATTCGCACTTAATACGTCATACGAGGGTTTGTCGCATCAGATATTGGAAGCAATGGCTTTGGGCGTACCGGTCGTCACGACAGATGTGGGAGGGAACCCGGAGCTTGTAATAGACGGAATAACAGGATTTTTAGTTGAGTTTAACGATAAGTTTGCTTTTGCGGAAAAAATAGACAAGATTTTGTCGGATAAAAGTTTTGCCACTGCAATGTCCGAAAATGCCAAGAAAAAAGCGGAAGAATTTTCAAAAGAGAGAATGATAAATGAGACTATAAAAATTTTAAAACAATGATGGTTCTGATGATAAGCGGGGATCCGGGAGTTTTGGACCCGGAGTCCGCGGTTGCTAAAAGAATGGAAGAGTACCGCCGGGCTTTCGGCGGGCTGGATATTTTGATTTGCCGGGGAAATATTTTTAATTATATTTACGGATTTTTCCGCGGGCTGAAAATCATGCGGCGGAAAAAACCCGATGTAATTACGGCCCAAAGCCCGGAGCACGCCGCGCTCGCATGGGTATTTTCTAAAATATACGGCGTCCCGTGGCAAATGCAGATTCATACCGATATTTTCAGCCCGCATTTTATCAAACACTCGGTGTTGAACAAGATTCGCGTTTTTCTGATTAAGTTTTTGCTTCCGCGCGCGGATGGCATCCGCGTGGTTTCGGAGAAAATCAAAGAATCCATAGCGGATTATGATAAATCGCTCGCCGGCCGCGTTGCGGTTCTTCCGGTATTTGTTGATATTGAAAAGATCAGAAAAACCGCCGTAAAAATTGATTTACACAAAAAATATCCCGGTAAATTTATTATTTTAATGGCCTCGCGTATTACGAAAGAAAAAAATATTGATATGGCGGTCGGAGCTGTAGCTCAAGTTTTTCAAGACCTTGCGCAGCGCGACGGCGCGAGCAGAGCAATCCCGCAGCAGCGGGATATGCGTGTCCTTGAAAAATTTGACGGTACAGCGAGACCAATGCTTTTAATCGTCGGTGACGGGCCGGAAAAAGAGCGCTTGCGGATTTTGGCGGACAGCCTTGGATTGAAAGAATCAGTTATTTTTGAGTCTGCGGTAGATTTTGAAACTCTGATTTCGTATTATAAAACTGCCGACCTGTTTCTTTTGACCTCGTTTTATGAAGGTTGGCCACTCGCACCCATTGAAGCTCTTGCGTCCGGTCTTCCGGTTATTGTGACTGATGTTGTGCGCGGGCACGAAATCATAAAAGACGGCGTTAACGCGGCAATTGTACCTGTCGGGGATAGCCGCGCTTTGGCACTGCGGATATCGCAATTTATTGCAAATCCGGAACAATTGGCAAAATTTAAAAAAAGCGCGGAAAATTCTTTTCCAAGCCCCATGTCAAAAGAAAAATATTTGGAACTTTATGCCGGGCTTCTAAAAAATCTCACCAAATCAAAAGTTTGCTATGTTTTGCCTCTTTATGAAGAGGGTACGGATACCCACTTTTTTTATAATTATCTGATGATTAAAAGATTGGCGGCAGGGAATGAGTTGGATTTGTTTGTTATAGTCGAGAAATGTCGAACATCGAATGTTCGACATTTGGGGGCATCAGCTTATGTCCAAAAATTTAAATTTCCGCCGTTAAGATTTTTGGAAATGCTGTTTATCTGTTTAAGGCTCCGCCTTTCAGGCTATAAAAATTTCTACGTGCATTATTCTTATTATGGAGCGCTCTCCGCTTGGCTTGTGGCCTGCCTGCCGGCGAGGCAGGGAGGAAAAGTTTTTTATTGGAACCGCGGAATGCCGTGGCTGTTCAAAAGGAGTTGGTTTGAAGAGAAACTGCTTAGGTTTGTATTACGGCACACTATTTTAGTAACGGGGCCGGAGTCTTTGGCGAAAGAATATACGGAGCGTTACGGCGTAAAAGAATACCGCGTTGTATCAAATTGGGTGGATGTGAAAAGATTCGCGCCAGTAGCGAATTTGTCTCGGAGCGAAGTTTTGCAAGGACACGCATATTCGCCTGTTGGCGAATTGCTCTGCTCGCACCGTCGTGCTGCGCAAGGTCTTGCAAAACTTCCTCCTTCGCCAAATTCAGGCAAACACATTGCGCTTTTCGTCCATCATCTTTCCAAACGCAAAGGCGCGGATTTAATTCCTGAAATCGCGAAAGGATTCGGTGATGACGTTTTGTTTTTGGTTGTGGGCGACGGACCTGAAAAAGAAAATCTGGAAAAATGCGGAGTTCCTAATATTAAAGTTCTTGGCAAAGTGTCGAATAGCGAAATCCCTAAATTTTTTCATGCCGCGGATATATTTTTCATGCCTTCGCGCGAAGAGGGCTCTCCGCGTGTTATATTGGAAGCAATGGCTTCGGGGACGCCGTTTGTCGCTTCCGACATCGGCGGCATCAGGGAATTGATTCCCGAAAGCCTTGTTCAATTTTTATGCAAACCGGAAGATGTTAAATGCTTCCGGGATAAAATAAATATACTTTTGTCCGATAAAGCGTTATATGAGAAAGCGGAGAGAGATTGCGTTGATTACGCCCAAAACTTTGATGTTGCAAAGGGCGTTAAAGAATTTATAGATTTATTCAAAAAAACATGATTTTAAAAATAGCAAAAGGTATTTGGCGCAAAAAAAGTCTCCTGCGAACCTTAATGAATCTGGAGCTCGCCAACTATTCCGTCCGCGGAAAAGTTTTGGATATCGGCGGGGGAGTGAATCCCAGTTATTTTGAGTTTTTAAAAAAAGAAGAAGGTGCTGAAATCATCAATATTGACTTTAAAAGTCTGCATGAAATCGGTAAAACTATAGACCTTGAGAAAGATCCGCTGCCTTATTCCGACGGGTCCATTGACCATGTTTTGGTTTTTAATCTTTTTGAACATATTTATAACTATAGGTTTTTGGCGGGCGAGATAAAAAGGGTTCTGAAGCCCGGCCGGCAAGTTTTGGGTTTTGTGCCTTTTATGATGAGTTACCATCCGGATCCGCGGGATTATTTCAGATATACAAAAGAAGCGCTCCGCAATATATTTGGCGAAACTGGTTTTAAAAACATACAAATCATAGAGGTCGGTCTGGGTCCGTGCGCTGTAAGTTATAATATTTACGCTTCTTTTCCTTTTCCGCGCTTCATAAAATTAATCGCGCTGCCGTTTTATTATTATTTTGACCTTGCGCTGATTAAACTGAGACCGAAGCTTAAGGAAAAATATCCTCTCGGATACGTGTTTATTTTGGAAAAATAATATGAAATTGATTTATATCGCCAACTTCCGCATGCCTACGGAAAAAGCTCACGGATATCAGGTTGCCAAAATGTGTGAGAGCTTTGCTACGCAAAGCCACAGATCATACGCTGATTACGAACGCGGAAATAACGCTGATAAAATTGAAATAGAGTTGATAATTCCTACCAGACGCAATGAAATAAAAGCAGATTTGTTTGAATATTACGGGATTGAAAGAAATTTTAAGGTTATGCAAATTTTAACTCCTGATTTTATTGCCATGACGCCGCTGTTTTTAAGAAAAATAGGTTTTATTCTTCAGAGTATTTTTTTTCTTATAAAGCTTTTAACCGTAAAATCCTCCGCGGACTCCGTTATTTATTCTCGTAATCCGGAAATTGTATTTCTTTTTTCGCGCCGCGGCTACAAAACGGTCTTTGAATCGCACCGCTGGCCACAGAGCAAAATTTGGCTGCATAAATATTTCATAAAAAAAGCCGTAAAAGTTATTGCCGTGACGAACACTTTGGCGGAGCTTTATAAAAAGTGCCGCCTGCCTGCCGGCAGGCAGGGCTTTAAAGAATCTGATATCTTAGTTGCTCGCGACGGGGTAGATTTGAAAATATTTGATATCAATATTTCAAAAGAAGATGCGCGCGCAAAGCTTGGTCTGCCGCAAAATGCGGTTTTGCTCGGTTATACGGGCGCCACGCACACTATGGGCATGGGAAAGGGACTGGAAGATATGACAGAGGCTGTTGCAGAGATTTTGAAAAGCAGGCAGAATGTTTTTTTGGTTTCAGTCGGAGGAAATAAAACTTACACGGAAGGGAATAATCTATTTATAGAAAGAGTTCCGCGCGCAAAGCTCGCCCTCTACCAAAAAGCCTTTGACGTCCTGCTTATGCCTTTCCCCAAAACCACTCATTATTCCTACTATATGTCTCCGATGAAAATGTTTGAGTATATGGCCTCCAAGCGCCCCATTGTCGCGTCAAATCTTCCCAGTGTCAGAGAAGTTTTAAACGAAAATAATGCCATTTTGGTTGAAGCAGGGAACCCCAAGGCTTTGGCGGCCGGAATTGAAAAAATATTGAATGACTCTGCTTTAGGCCGACAATTGGCGGCGAGAGCATATGAGGATGTTCAGAGTTATACTTGGGAGAAGAGAGCAACAAAAATTATAGGATTCATTTTTTAATCTTATGAGATTGCTTTACGCCACTTCAATATCTTATCCGTCCGGACTTGCCAACCGCATGCAGATTTTGGCCATGTCCAAAGCTTTTGGCGTAAAAATGGGAAATAATTTTTGGCTTGGAGGAGAAAATATAAAATCGGACGGCGTGAATTTCCAAATTTTAAATTTCAAAACAGAAAAAAGCTATCTGCTCGCGCCGAAATATTTGAAATTCGCAAAAAAAAACAATGTAGATATTATTTATTGCCGTGAACCGAAACTGCTTTTGTTTTTGGGGATTTTCGGAAAAATTTCAGGTAATAAAGCCAAATTCGCCTACGAAGTGCACAGAATAATAGAAAACGATTTTTTGAACGGTTTGGCCGAAAGAATAATTTCTTTTTTTGCGGATTATTATATTTGCGTAACAAAGCATCTCACCGATATGTATCTGGAAAAATACGGACTTGATAAAAAGCAGATGTTTGTTGCTCCGGACGGAGTGGACCTCAAAATTTTTGATATAAGCGCCTCTAAAGAGGAAGCGCGCGCAAAGCTTGGTCTGCCTCAAAACATGAAAATAATAGGCTACTGCGGGCGTTATAAGACTATGGGGGAGGATAAAGGTTTTTTTGATATTTTGGAGGCGCTGAAGTTTTTACCGCAAAATGTGATATTTGTTGCTATGGGAGGCAAGCCAAGACATGTTGTGGAATATCAAAAGGTCGCCGATGATATGGGGCTTAGCGGAAGGGCTTTTTTCAGGGACCACCAGACGCAGGATATTGTAGCCCTCTACCAAAAAGCCTTTGACGTCCTTCTTATGCCTTTCCCCAAAACCACCCATTACTCCTACTATATGTCTCCGATGAAAATGTTTGAGTATATGGCCTCAAAACGGCCAATTATCTCTTCCGATCTCCCAAGTACAAGGGAAGTCCTGAACGAAGGCAATTCCGTACTTGTGGAAGCCGGAAACCCCAAAGCTCTTGCCGAGGGTATCAAAAAAGTTCTGGACGACCCCGCTTTGGCCCAAAAAATATCCGCACAAGCACATGAAGATTCAAAAAAATACACCTGGGATAAAAGAACCGAAAATATTTTAAAATTTTTATGAACAAAATCAGTTATTTTTTAAATTTATTTAAAAGAAGCTTTTGGGAATATAAATTTCATATGGTGGTTTTGACCGCTTTGGGTGTTTTGAGCGGCATTTTCGGCGGCATAGGCGTGAATGCGCTAATCCCCGCATTCTCTTTGGCAATAGGAGCGGGGAACGCGGGAGATGATTTTGTTTCAAGAAATATCGAAAAATTGTTCGCGGCTGCCGGAATTGAGCTTACGATTGCGTCTGTGCTTCTTTTTATAATTTTACTTTTTATTTTAAAAGCAGCCGTTTCTATCCTGTTTTCATACATTAATACATCTATTACCTCGCGCTATAGCGAAAAAACCAGGAATAGGGTTCTTTATAATTTTCTTCGCGCACGCTGGCCCTTTCTTATGAAGCAAAAGCTGGGGCATCTGGAGAGAATTCTTATGGTAAATGTTGACCAGTCCACCTCTCTGCTGGCACAAATTGGCTACGCTATAATGTCTTTTTCTAATTTGTTGGTGTATACGGCAGTGGCTGTAAATATTTCTTTGCCCATAACCGCTATGACTTTTGTTTTCGGTGTTTTGGTCTTTTTTGGGTTAATGCGGCCTTTGACTTCTCGCGTACGTGCATTTTCATCCGAGGCAGAGCTTATAAACAGGCAGGTTGCTCATTCGATAAACCAAAGCATGCTCGGGCTTAAGTCTATCCAGGCTTCCGGCGCGGGAGAAGAGGTGGCCAAAGGTGCGGCAAATTATTTCGGCGGCCTGCGCTCTCTCAATGTTCGCTCGAATATTTTGAACATTTTTACTGGCATGCTTATTGAACCTTTAGGCATCATATTTATTAGCGGAGTGTTCGCTTATTCTTATTATACGTCTGCGGATTTCAACATTGCGGCTTTAGCAACCGTCATTTATCTTATCAGGCAGATCTTTTCATACATTGAGCAGGTGTACACACATGTTTTGGGTTTTACCGCCAAGGCGCCATATGTGGAAATTTTACTGAAGCACGAGGAAGATGCCATTAAAGAAAAAGAAGAAGATGCCGGTTTTGCGTTATTTATATTTATTAATGAACTTATGTTTACTGGCGTAGATTTTGCTTATGAGGGGGGGGCGTCAGTCCTTAAAGGAGCGGATTTTGCGGTTCGGAAAGGCGAATTTGTAGGCATAATCGGTCCCTCGGGTGCCGGCAAAACAACTATCGTGGATCTAATCCTGCGTCTTTTGAATCCCTCGGGTGGGTGTATTTTGTTGGATGGAAAAGATATCTCAACTATAAGCATGAAAGAATGGCGGCGTAATATCGGCTATGTTTCGCAGGATATTTTTTTGATGAACGATACTATTTCAAATAACATCAGATTTTTCGACAGCTCAATAACGGATGAAAAAATTGCGGAGGCAGTTAAAATGGCAAATATTTATGATTTTATAATGGAACTTCCGGAAAAATTTGATACAGTTGTAGGAGAGAGAGGGGTTTTGCTTTCCGGCGGGCAGCGCCAGCGGCTTATTATCGCGCGGGTTTTGGCACGTAAACCCCAGCTCCTTATTTTGGACGAGGCTACAAGCGCTTTGGATAATGAATCGGAAATAAAAATACAGAAAGTGATAGAAAACCTTAAGGGTAAAATAACTGTTATAGTTATTGCACACCGTCTTTCCACGCTCATGAATTCGGATAAAATATTATCATTAAAAGACGGCAAAATAGCCGAATCAGGTTCACCAAAAGAACTTCTTAAAAATAAAGAATCTTACTTTTTCAAGGTTTATAATATAAGGGAATAAATTTATGAAACTTTTTTTAATTTTTGCGTCAAAATATTCAGAATCACGTGAAATGTTATCCGTGTTTAAAAAAAATGGCCATGAGATTTTGTACTGGGTCTATACAGATATGGACGGCAATGCGCGTGAGGAAATGAAAGGAACAATTTGTCATAACCACTATGCCGCATGGGCCGGAAATCCAGCCGAAGGAGTGGACATTAATGAATTCGCGCCTCCCGGCAAAGACCTGATAGAAAAGATGTATAAAGTCGAATCTTTAGTGCTGACTATGATGAATAAAAAATTCGATACTCGTTGCGTGGATGATCGAAGGCATGTATATTATGGGATGCTTCAGTATTGGAAAGGAATTTTGGATAAATATAAGCCAGATGCGATAATTATACCTGTTGTTCCGCATACCGTTTATAATTTTATTCTTTACGAACTTGCAAAACTGGCCGGAATAAGGACCATTATGTTCGAGGATACATGGGTAATTGATCGGTTGTTGGCTTATGAAGATTGGATGGAAGGAAGCAAAAAATTGCATGAAGCTATGGCAAAAAATACTGGAAAAAATTTTTCACCGTCTGACCTCAGCAACGATCTAAAGGAATACTACTTTAAACAGACCAATCCACAAGTTGATTCAACCCCGGTTTACATGGATTATTGGAAAAATAAATACTCTCTGCTGAATAAGTTTTTTGCCAGATTGAAACTTACCAAAGAGAGCCTATTAGACGGCACAATTTATCGGAAAGTTCCCCAGTTTATTGTGAAGCAGTTCCAGATTAATCTGAAAAAAGAATATGAAGCTTTACAGTCAAACCCCGATCTTTCAAAAAAATTCGTTTACGTTCCTTTGGGCTTCCAGCCCGAGCGCACCACGAGTCCACAAGGAGACATGTTTGTTGATCAGATCTTAACTGTGAAAATATTATCTTTCTCTCTTCCGAAAGATTGGCTGATCTATGTTAAAGAGCATCCGGCGCAATGGTGGCTGAGAATGGGTATAAACTACTCAAGTGCGCGTTATAAAGGTTATTATAACAGGCTCGCAAGTATACCGAATGTGAAATTGGTTCCCGTTAATGATAATTCTTATGAACTTATCGGCAAATCTCAGGCGGTCGCGGTAGTTACAGGGACTGCCGGCTGGGAGGCGGTGCTTCGTTCAAAACCAACATTAATATTCGGTTATCCATGGTATCGGGATTGCCCTGAAGTATTTCGTATAAACGATACAAAAACGTGCAATGCGGCATTAAATAAAATTGTCGGAGGATATAAGGTAAGCCAGCAAAACCTCGTAAATTTTCTTAAAAGTTTTGATGAAGCGACGGATGTGGCATATATCGAAGGTTTTATTGACAAGATTTCTAAACTGACCAGAGAAGAGAGTGCGCTCAAGGTGGCGTCTTTAATGCTTTTTTGGTTGGAAAATAAAAAATGAAAATTCTGCCTCTAACAAGAGAAAAATATCAGGAGTGGGACGAGTTTTGCCGAAAAAGCGACGAAGCTTGGTTTTGGCATACCTCGGAGTGGATTGAGTATGTTTTAAATTATAAACCAGACTTGGGACCGAAGAATATGTCTTTTTTTGTTACTGACGGCCAAAAAATAGTCGCCATTTGCCCATTGATTCTGCAGTCAATGGATGGGAATAGTGAATTTTATTACGGCGCTGATTATGGTCAAGTACCAGCTTTTTTGAATGAGCTTTCATCCAGAGAAAACACTAAAATTATGAAGCTGGTCTTTAATCATTTGGATGAGCTGTCTAAGGCGGAAAACGTTATAAGGCTAAGTATGCGGTTTCCGTCCTTGGATAAAGCGTTTTTGGAGGATAAGAAAAACAATTTTAATTATTTAACCAAGTTTAATTTTTTGGATAGCTCAATTGCCGCACAAATTATTGATTTAAGAAAAATCGAAAGTGAATTATGGGGAGATTTCACCCATGGTTTAAGAGAAACGATCAACAAAGGCATGCAATGTTATAAAATAAATATATTTGATAATAACAATATCACAGAAACAAAATTCAGAGAATATCAGGAACTTCATAAAATTGACGCAGGAAGAGTAACAAGGCAGCAGAAGACCTTTGATCTGATGCTGGATTTTATTAAGAAAGGTTATGCTGTTCTTGCCGAAGCGGAGAAAGACGGAGTCTCAACAAGTTTTGCCTATATATATATTTATAAAAAAAGCGCTTATTATGGATCGAGTTGTAAGGCGAAGCACAATGAAATCGTTCCTTCGGGCCACTTATTACAGTGGCACATTATCCAATGGTTAAAAAACCACGGATATTTATTTTATGAAATTGGCGGGCAGAGATACGGCAATACATTATTTAATTTCCCTGACAAAAAAGAGCTGGGTATCAGCACATTTAAAAGGAGTTTTGGGGGGTTTACTGTTCCGCTTTTTTGGGGAGAAAAATATTACGACAAAGATTTTTTTCTAAAAACGTACGGTGAGCGGATCAGACGATATGCGGAATTTATGTAAGCAAAACCTTTTGCTTGCCAAATGAGTTAAATTGTTATAAACTAACCGATAATTATGTCTGACCAATCATTTTTAAGCGGAAAGACGATTTTGGTAACCGGAGGGACCGGTACTTTCGGGCACGCTTTTATACCAAGGCTTTTGGCTATTCCGGGAATAAAAAAGATTATCGTATTCAGCCGGGACGAATTTAAACAAAGCATAATGCAGAACGAAATCAAAGATTCGGAGGATAAAATGCGCTATTTTTTAGGGGATGTGCGCGACGCCGCCAGGCTTGACCGTGCGTTTAACGGAGTAGATATTGTTGTCCATGCGGCCGCTTTAAAGCAAGTTCCTGCGATAGAATATAATCCTTTGGAGGCAATCAAAACCAATGTTTTAGGAACTCAAAATGTTGTTGACGCGGCTTTAAACAACAATGTGGAAAAAGTACTGTTTGTGTCTTCAGACAAAGCGGTGTATCCCATAAATCTTTACGGAGCCACTAAGCTTTGTGCGGAAAAGCTTGTGGTGGCGGCAAATGCGTACAGCGATTCAAATAAAGCAGGAACCAAGTTCAGCGTTGTCAGATATGGGAACGTAATCGGGAGTAGAGGAAGCATAGTTGAGCTTATAGAAAAACAGCGTCCCACCGGAGCGATTACTCTTACAGATGACCGCATGACAAGATTTTGGATAAAAGTTTCAAAGGTGATGAATGTAATCTTTGAAACTTTGGAGCGCATGGAGGGCGGAGAAATATTTGTGCCCAAGATGAAAAGTTTGAAGGTTATAGATGTAGTGAAAACTTTAGCGTCAGAATGCGCCATAAATGTTATTGGTATTAGGCCCGGAGAGAAGCTGCACGAAATTTTAATTACCGAGAACGAGGCTAAAAGAACAAGAGATGTGGGAAACTTTTATGCTATTGTGCCGGAAATCACGAATAAAGAAACTTCCCGTGTTCTTCCTTCATACAATACAAGACCGTTATTCAATGCCAATTCTATTTACATGAGCAATCACGGAGACTTTCTTTTGCCTATAGAAAAAGCAAAAGAAGTTCTTGAGTCATAATGATACCTTATAGCCACCAATCAATTGGTGATGATGATGTAGAAGCTGTTTTTGGTGTTTTTAAATCCGACTGGCTGACGCAGGGTCCGGAAGTACGCGAATTTGAAGAGGCTCTGGCTAAATATACAGGCGCGGAATATGCGGTTGTTTTCTCAAACGGAACGGCTGCTCTGGAGGCGGCTTATTTTGCCGCGGATTTAAAAAAGGACGATGAAGTCATAACAACTTCTTTAACTTTCGCGGCGACAGCGAACGCGGCTTTGTGGCAGGGCGCAAAAGTTGTTTTCGCGGACATTGAGGCGGATTCAGGGAATATTGATCCCAATGAAGTTGAGAAAAAAATTACGCCTAAAACCAAAGCAATTGTTCCGGTTGACTATTCTGGTCTTCCCGTGCGGCTGGACGAACTTAAAGCTTTGGCTGAAAAACATAAATTGTTATTAATAGAGGACGCCGCACACGCTTTGGGGGCAGAATACCTTTCGACGGGCTCAAGGCAAGTAAAAAAAGTGGGAAGTATTGCCGATATGACGATGTTGAGTTTTCACCCCGTAAAATCTATTGCGACGGGCGAGGGAGGCGCAATTTTAACCGGCCGGAAAGATTTTTACGAAAAACTACTGCTTTACCGCGGCCATGGCATCACAAAAGATAATTTAACAAAAAAACCGGAAGGCGATTGGTATTATGAGATGCAGGCGCTGGCCCACAATTACCGTATGACGGATATTCAGGCCGCTTTAGGGGTGTCGCAGTTAAAAAAACTGGATAAATTCATTGAAGCGCGGAAAAAAATAGCTGTGCGGTACGGCGAAGCGTTCGCCGGAAATAAAAATTTAATTTTGCCGAAAGAATATGAAGGCGCATCTTCGAGTTGGCACTTGTATCCTCTGCGCCTCAAGGACGCGGGCAAGCGCGCGGAAATTTTTAAAAAACTGCGCGACGCGGGCATCGGAGTTCAGGTCCATTACATTCCCGTATATTTGCACCCTTATTATCAAAAACTTGGCTACAAAGCGGGGCTTTGTCCGAAAGCCGAAGTGTTCTACGAATCTGAAATTTCCATACCGATTTTCCCGGACTTAACTGAAAAAGATCAGGATTTTGTAATCCAAAAAGTAAACGAATTGACATGAAAGAAGAAGATATACGCCCAAAAAAAAATATGCTTGAAGAAAAAAGACTGCGCGCCGAGGATATTAAACATTTAATGGAACGAAAGAATGAATTTGTAAAAATACCATGTCCGGCGTGTGAGTCAGATGAAAATCGGTTTAAATTTTCGAAAGAAGGTTTTAATTTTAACGAATGCGCTAAATGCTCAACTTTATTCATTAACCCGCGGCCGACTAGGGATATGCTGTCGGAATATTATACGGCATCGAAGAGCATTAAATATTGGAATGATAATATTTTCCCGGCTTCTGAAAACACACGCCGCGAGCAAATATTCGTTCCTCGGGCAAAAAAAGTTATTGAATTGTGCAAGAAATTCGGAGT
The DNA here is from genome assembly GCA_001778595.1 of Candidatus Giovannonibacteria bacterium RIFCSPHIGHO2_02_FULL_44_11. Classification (GTDB taxonomy): domain Bacteria; phylum Patescibacteriota; class Minisyncoccia; order UBA11713; family 2-01-FULL-45-33; genus 2-01-FULL-45-33. The sequence goes on along the minus strand of MFHL01000004.1, from coordinate 34,445 downwards.
TACTACGGATACTATTGTAGACATCGGGGCCGGTTTCGGGACTTTTATGGAAGAAATCAACAAATTGAATGTATTCAAAAGAGCTGTTGTTATTGAGCCTTCGCCGGATTTAGCGGAAACTTGCCGTAGAAAGGGCCTTGAAGTTATTGAGAGCACGATAGAAGACGCAAAGTTAAGCGGTGCAAACGTTATTACAAACTTCGAATTAATTGAACATCTTTTTTGGCCAAAAGATTTTTTATTTGCGTGTAGCAAGATACTTTCCAAGGGCGGTGTTTTTATTCTTACAACCCCAAATATTAAAGGTTTTGACCTGCTGACTTTAGGGGAGCTATCGGATAATATTGAGGGGCCCAATCATCTTAATTATTTTCATCCGGATTCTCTAAGCCGTTTGTTGGAAGTTTGCGGTTTTGAGGTTGTTGAAGTTTTAACGCCGGGAAAACTCGATGCCGAAATTGTGAGGGAAAAAATTTTAGCAGGCAAATTGGATATTTCAAAAAGTCCATTTTTGAGGAATACTTTAATTGACCAATGGGAAACCAAAGGCGAAATATTTCAATGCTTTCTGGCGGAAAACAATCTTTCTTCGCATTTATGGATTGTAACCAGAAAAGTATAAACGAATTTACGAAATAAAAAAAACAAGGCGCGCGGGCCTTGTTTTGTGCTGTTGTTATGTTAACTTTTCAAAGCGTCTTAGCAGATTTTCAAGAGTTGAGTCATCAAGATTGTATGTTTCAACGATTTCTTTAAATTTTTCTTCGACTACGATTTTATGGCGGATCAATCTTGTTATTCCGTAGCTTGCGCCTATAGGGGCCATTGGATGCCCTCCGGTTTTATATCCATCGGTGTGTTCATGGTGTTCAACAATCCCGTTTTGAGTTAGGAGAAGCGTTTTTGTATCAAAGGATTTTCCTCCAAACCCAAACGCTCCCAAAATTTTCAAAGTATCCCGCCAGTTATCTTTCTTGCTCGCGAGTACTTGGTCTGCTCTTAACTCTTTCAAACTCGGAATTTCCGATAGTTGCTTAAGGGTGAATGCCGCTCTATCTATCGCCGTTTTGCGCTGTGTTTCTGTCAGCGTGTCGCTTGGTCTCATAGTTTTTGCCTCCTTTTTGGCATGTAAGTTAGTATCCGATAAAAATGCACGCAAGTCCGAGCAGGGCCAGTGCCACATATGCCCACTCATCTTTATCAAACGGTTTTGCTTCGAGCTCCTTCCAGTAGTAAATCCCCATAAGCGCGGGGATAATTGCTTCGCCCGCCATGAAATATGGCTGAGCGACCACTTGCGGGAAAGAAAGCGCCCAATAAGCAATTCTAAGTGAGAGCAGAATCCCAAGCGCAAAGATTGCCATATGAACAATATCTTTCTTGGCTAACTGGCCTTGTTTGCCAAGCTCGTTGAGATACGAATTTCCAAAACATGCATACGCCGTGCGAATAAACAAAGAACCGAGATAAAGTCCGCCGGCACCAAAACATAAAACAAACATATTTTGAGAAATATCCACGATTTGGCCATAAAGATGAAATCCTATCGCCATGCCTAGAACTAGCCCCAGCACGCTTCCGGCGATGTAGACCGTTGCCCAACAGACGTCTTTTCTGTGTTCGTATTTTTGTTTTTTGTCCCGCTCTTTTACAAAAAGTAGCAGTAGCGTGGCCGTGACAAACGAACTGCCGTACCAAGAAAACAAAAATTGGTCCAGAGGCAATCCTTTAAACGAATAGTAGTGTTCAGCGAATGCAACTCCGCCCCAGAGCACGCTATATATGCCGAGATAGATATAGAAACTCATCTTTTCTCCGCGTTGATATTCGTGCCAAGCGAAGAGCATGAGGGCGATGACAGAAAAACTTATGCCGCTAATCATCCAGGAATTTCCTAATAAATACTTTGCTTCGTTGAGGATAAAATAAGACAGCGCCATCGGTATAATATCGTCACCGAAGGTAAGCATAGAATTTTTCACGAGAGAAATATCCATGGATTTCCAATGATAGTAACTTGCCACGCCGTTGGCTATGCCGACGAGGACCATCGGCCAGACAAAAGTCGGCAGTGCGCCTTGATTCACAAATACGCCGTAAATGGCTGCGATGCTAAAACAGCAGAGAAATATCAGATAGCTTCGCTTTGTGCGTTGTAGCCCGGATACGTGCTTTTGGTAAGCCCGCATGGGCCCGTATACCAGTAGTGCGTAGAGTAAAATTGGCACCCACCAAATTTGGGCAATTTCGTCCAGCATATTTTTTATTCCTTTCTGTTTTCAACCCGAATTTTCTAAGCTGATGTTAGCACAATACCCCTATTTCGTCAAGGTTTTGCAATGCGAACTCAACAAATAAGCGCAACAATTTTTTTTGTGATAGAGTTATACGTATAATGAGTTATAAAATCTTAATTATCGGGGCGGGGTCTATCGGGACGAGGCACCTAAAAAATCTGCTTAAGCTGGGTTATAAAAATTTGGCTGTTTGTGAGCCTAATGAAAAAAAGCTAAAAACCGTTGCCGAGCTTGGTAATTTTGCTTTGTATAAAAATGTTAAAATAGCCTTAAAAGCAGAGACGCCGGATGTGGTTTTTGTTTGTAATCCCACACATCTTCATGTCCCGACGGCAAGCCTTGCGCTGGACTATGGTGCGCATGTTTTCATAGAAAAACCGCTTTCACACAATTTAGCCGGTGTAGATGCTTTGCTGAAAAAAGCTAAAAAGAAAAAAAGGACAGTAATGGTTGCGTGCAATTGGCGGTTTCATGAAGGATTTAAAAAGCTAAAAGAAGTTTTGGACGGTAATGAATACGGAAAGCCGATTTTGTCTCGTGTGTTCGGTGGGTATTATTTGCCTACGGCTCGAAAAAACGTCAATTACAAAAAAATATACGCCGCGGGCACAAAGGGAGGAGGGGTAATTATTGATTCCGGTGCGCATGGAGTAGACTATTTAGAGAATTTTTTTGGAAAAACAAAGTATGTGACGGCGCTCAAGCGGACCGCGCATGTGCTGGACATCAAAAGCGAAGAGGCGGCTATTATAGGGCTTGAGCATGAAAACGGAGTAATAAGCGCCATAGTGACTGATTATGTCAGCCGGAAATCAAATAGCCGGATAGAAGTGATAACTGAAAAAGGAATTTTGGCACTTGATGTGGCGAATAATACTTTATATTTTGAAGACGAGAAAAAAAATGTATTATTATTCCGCGGTGTTCAAGAATTAAATCATATGTTTGTAGAAGAAATCAGACATTTCCTGGGATGTGCCAAAAATCGCTCGAAGCCGGCTCAGGATTTGTCTGCGGCGAAACACGTTTTAAAAGTTTTATTAGCTGCTTATTATTATAAACCAAAACAAGTATGAAAAAAAAGATCAGCACAAAAAAAGGGGTAGCATTGTGGAATAAAGCAAAAAAAATAATTCCCGGAGGAAATCAGCTTCTTTCCAAGCGTTCCGAAATGTTTTTACCCGACGGATGGCCTTCGTATTACCGTAAAGCCAGAGGAGCGGAGATTTGTGATTTGGACGGAAATAGATTTATTGATATGTCGATAATGGGGATTGGAAGCTGTGTGCTCGGTTACGCGGACCCGGATGTAAATAAGGCGGTCTCACGGGCTATCAAAGAAGGATCAATGAGTACTCTTAACTCGCCGGAAGAAGTTGAATTAGCTGAATTGCTTTTACGTATCCATCCGTGGGCCGGAATGGTTCGCTATGCCAGGAGCGGAGGCGAGGCGGCATCAATTGCCGTCCGCATCGCACGCGCGTATACCGGAAGAGATAAGGTCGCGTTTTGCGGCTATCATGGGTGGCACGATTGGTATTTGTCTGCGAATTTGGCAAAGAAAAAGAATTTGGACGGACATTTGCTTCCCGGATTGGAGCCAAAAGGCGTACCGAGAGGCTTGCAGGGTTTGATGTTCCCGTTTCATTACAACAAGATTGATGAATTAAAAAAAATTATCGCTTCTCATAAGGATATAGGAGTTATAATTATGGAGCCTATGAAAGGACAGGAGCCTCAAAAAGGGTTTCTTGAGAGCGTGCGGAAAATAGCAAATGAAATTGATGCCGTATTGATTTTTGATGAAATAACGATCGGATGGAAGCTTGTTTTTGGCGGAGCTCATCTGAAATACGGTGTAAATCCGGATGTTGCGATCTTTGCCAAGGCAATGAGCAACGGATATCCAATGGCCGCGGTTATCGGCAAAAAAGATGTGATGCAGTCTGCACAGGATACATTTATTTCCAGTACTTATTGGACTGAGCGTATCGGGCCGGTTGCTGCGCTTGCTACCATTAAAAAAATGAAGAAACTCAATGTTGTTAAGCATTTGGCTTGGGCCGGGCGAACAGTCAGGGATATATGGCAGAATTCGGCAAAAAAACACGGCCTTAAAATTGCTCTTGCAGGTTCGCTTCCTTTGAGCAGTTTCGTATTTGATTATGAGGGCAAAAGCCAGATTTTAAAGACATTATTCGTGCAGGAGATGCTTGACAGGGGATTTCTTGCTTCCACTCTGTTATTTTCTTCATATGCACACAAATCCCGCCATTTCAGGTTATATGCAAAGGCGGTTGATATTGCTTTTGGAAATATAAAGCACGCATTAGACTCCGGCAATCCTAAGAAATTTCTCCGCGGGCCCGTAGCCCACTCCGATTTTAAAAGGCTTACTTAATTTAAACAATAAAAAAACGGCTAACCTGTTGCGGTTAGCCGAGTAATTTGATAAGTTCAACCGCTTTTTTTGCCGTTGAGCCAGGAACGGGAGGTTCCGGATAATTTTGCATTTGGTTTATTTTCATTTGTTTTGCGGGCAAACTATCCGTTTGCAAAAGCACAGCCATAGTTTTCTCTAAAAGATCAACCGATTCTTTGTGCACCACCAAGGCTGCTCCGTTGTTTTCCAGCTCCCAATTAATTACCCTGCTTCCTTGCACAGCTTCTGTATCGGCCAGCAAATTTTCGCAGTAAAAACCAATTACCGGTTTTCTTTGGAAAGCCGCGGCTACTGCAAGCGTTGACAGGGCTGTGACCAGCAGGTCGCAGGCTAATACTAGTGTTGCCGACGGTAAAATATCGCGGGTGAAAATCTTTACGGGAACGTCTTTATCGGAAAGATTCTGATACATGTCGGGAAGGTAAGTATTATCTCCCGGATGGATGCCTATCGCAACAACAGGTTTATGTTTTTGGATTCTTTCACGATGAGCAGCTGCAACTACGGATTCAAATAGCGGCAGATTGATCCGCGGGCCTTTATCGCCCGGTATGAAGATCAGCGCCCGATCATTTTCCACCACCGCTTTTTGCCGAGCTTCTGCTACTGAACACGAAGGGTAAAACTCTTCATGCAAAAGATTTCCTACCGCAGCAACTTTTTTGGCTCTTGGGTATAGCGTCTCGGCTTCCGAGACTTCTCTTTGATTACTGACCAAAAGCAGGTCGGCGATACCGCGAAGCGCAATCGCGCCTTTAATACGGAAGGCGTACCACCCCGGCGCATAGACAACAATCGGCATATCTGGTCTTGCCTTTCGTACAGCAACCGCGAGCTTTACTTCTGTTTCGTGGAATTCAGAAATTGCAGTAATCAATATGCCTGCTTCCGATGCTTGCTTTACCATCTCATACGTTAGCGTGAGATTTTTGCCTTTTCCTAAAACTTTAACTGTTTCATATCCCTGATTCTTCAGCTCTGCGTCGATTTTTTCTATACACGCCGACTCGCCAAAGTCATTGGCGACCAGAAAAGCCTTTTTCCCCATTTTTCAGCCCATCCTTTCGTTTTCAAATTCCGAGCTGTACTATAGCAGGCATATGAATATTGTCAAGTGTTGCGTATTTATAGAAAAATAATATACTAAACACATGGCTACGCAGCTTATAGAAAAAAAACTTGAATTCATAGTGAAAAAAGGCGTTGAAGACGCGTTAAAAGCGCAGTTTCCCAAAATGCGCGCTTTGCTAACTTTAAACATTTCAATAGAAGAACAAAAAGAAATCGAACGGCTTTATAGGCGTCCGTCAAAGAAAGCAACAAGAAGCTTCAAGCTTGCGGTATGAATTGGCAAGTTGGTTTTTCTTTTCGGACGGAGAAATTTTTAATAAAAAATCACTTGCCCCGCGAAAAAGTATTTGTTTTGGTTAAAAACGCAATTTTAAAATTTAACGGCGAGGATATTAATATTGATTTAAAAAAGCTTAAAGGTAAATGGGCCGGCTTTTTTAGAATCAGAAAAGGCGATATGCGCATAATCGTATCATTTGATTTTGATAAATTTTCTGTCTTTGTTGATGTTGTTGATTGGCGAGGCGGTGCTTATAAATAAAAGCGGCTGTTAAGCGCCGAATAACTTTATTATAGCTTAGTGCGTTATAATATGTGTTATGACAACGGCAATCATACAGGCCAGAATGGGTTCAACGCGCCTTCCGGGGAAGGTTGCGAAATTAATTTTGGGTAAGCCGATGCTGGCTCATCAAATTGAGCGGGTTCGGCATGCTAAACTAGTAGATAAAATAGTGATCGCAACGACAAACAAAAATGAAGATGAGCCTATTATTGATATTGCGCGGAAAAGCGGAGTCGCCTTTTTCAGGGGAGACGAAAAAGACGTTTTGGACAGATTTTACATGGCCGCCAAAGAAGCAGGCGCAGATACCGTTGTACGGCTTACCGGCGATTGCCCGTTGAGCGACCCGCAAGTGATTGATGAGGTTGTGGATTATTTTTTAAAAAATAAAGCTGATTATTCCGGCAAGCCTCATAATTATCCTGAAGGTCTGGATACGGAAGTTTTTTCTTTTAATGCTTTGGAACGCGCATGTAAAGAAGCCAAAAAGCCGTCCGAGCGCGAGCATGTTACGCCGTACATAATCAACCACCCGGAAATTTTTAAGATAAAAAATCCGGGAGAAGGCAGTCTTTATAAAGGCAAAACCGATATTTCTAATTATCACTGGTCTGTAGATGAAGAAGTTGATTTTAAGCTTGTAAGCGAGATTTATACGGAACTATATTCGCACAAGAAACTGTTTTTAATGAACGACGTTCTAGATTTGATACATCAGAAGCCGGAATTGCTTGAAATTAACAAAGGATTTACCGGTTACGAAGGCTACCAAAAATCTCTTAAAGAAGACCGTATAACAGAATGAAAAAAACACACACATACATCATTTTTGAAGTGGCCAGCACCCATGAGAATGATTGGGAAATTGCCAAAAAATATGTTGAACAGGCAGCGGAAGCCGGCGCCGACGCTATTAAGTTTCAGCTTTTTACGGCCGACAAGCTGCTTGCGCCTTTGACGAAAGCTTTTGAGGAAACTTATAAATATTTTAAAAAGTCTGAGACTCCGCGAGAATGGTTTCCGAAATTAAAGGCGCTCTGCGATGAGCGGGGAATAGACCTTTTATGCACGCCATTCGATAATGACGGAGCGAGTTTTCTTAATAACGTAGGCATCCCCGCGATAAAAATTGCTTCGGGTGAAATCACAAATTATCAATTATTGGAACACGTGGCTGTTTTCGGAAAACCGCTCATAGTTTCAACAGGAATGGCTACAATGGAAGAAGTGCGGCTGGCCATGAAAATTCTCCGCGCTAATAACGCTAAGGAAATTACACTTCTTCAGTGCGTGTCCGTTTATCCGACCAGTTTTGAGGATGCCAATGTCTCAGCAATGCTCGCTCTTAAAAAAGAGTTCAATGTTTCTGTGGGATATTCTGATAACGGCTCGAAAGGATTTCTCGTGCCACTTCTCGCAGTAGCGCTGGGAGCTTCCATTATAGAGAAACATGTAACATCCAAAAAAGAGCGTGGCAGCATAGATGATGTTTTTTCGCTTGACGTAAAAGAATTTGCGGAAATGGTCAAACGCATTAGAAGTATTGAAAAGCGCCTGCCGGCTGAGCATGAAAATATTTTGAAGGAGCTGAAAGAAGAATTTTCCGGTGATTTTGAAAAAGCGTATGGTGACGGCATAAAGCGTCCGGCGCTTCATGGCACTAAAAAAACCCAGTCCGGTATTGTAGGAAAATATATTCAAAAAGAATCTGATGAGCGGAGATGGGCGCGAAGAGGAGTTTATCTGAATAAATGGATTAAAAAAGGTGAAAAGATAAAAAAAAGCGAGATTATTTTGCTGAGGCCGGATGTCGGGATTTCGGCAATAGAATATGAAAGTGTTATCGGAAAACGCGCCGGGGAAGATTTGAAAGCAAGACAACCATTGAAGTTGAATAAGGAAAAAATTTTTCAATTTCGTCGTTCGGATATTTCTATATGCTATACGAAGGTAGAGGACACGCAGTTTGCTCATATGCTTGAATGGGGCGCGCTTTTTGATTAACAAAATGGATTAAACATAATTAAATTGTTGTATAATTAACAAATGCTAGGTCTCAAACAAAAAAAACAAAGGATGAATGTGTTAGTCGTTGGCAACGGTGTGTATGCAACTGGTAACACCGGTTTGTCCGGAAAGCAAGTCGAGGAAGACTGGGGTGTTGTATTACCCGCACTTTTTGAATTAAGGAAAGAAGGTTTAGTAGATAAGCTATTTTTAGCAGACAGAAAAGGCAATCAATTTCCTGCTCTGCGAAAAAAAATTGAGCGCATGTCTAAGTTGTTTGGATGGGAGGGGCAAGTTACACTTTTTCCTAAAGAATTTGAAACGAACGGTAATGCATATAAAGATGCGTTGCGCGAACTACCTAAACCAGCAGCTGTAATAATTGCAACTCCTGACGATTTACATAAATCGATAATGTTGGATGCTATCAATAATTGTGTTCATTTTCTAGTTGTGAAACCTGCAGTTATAAATCTTAAAGATTGGAAAGAAGTAGTTTCTATTCAAAATAAGTCCGGTGTTCTCGGAATGGTTGATTATCACAAGGTGTATGATGACGCAAATCTGATAATAAAACAGTCGTATGAGAGGGGCGATTACGGCGATTTACAGCATGTTTATTCGCGCCAGACTGACCGCAGGGACTTGTTGAAGATTTTTAGAAATAGATTAAAAAACAGCGGAACAAATGTAAATCATTTTCTTGGTTCCCATTATATTCATCTCGTCGGTTTTATAACAGGAGCTACTCCGGAGACCGTCCGAGCCACATGTCAATTTGGTGTAGCCAAATCAAAGTACGGAATTGATACGCCTGACCTTATTGAGACACACATAGTTTGGCGTGCAAAGAACCGCACTCGATTTTCATCTTACCATGTTGCCGGATGGTCAGATCCTTCCGAAACATCGGCGATGACATACCAAGACATCCATTTTCTCGGAACGAAAGCCATCGTGGATTCAGAACAACGATATAGGGGGCTTGAAATTGTTGCTGCCAATGAAGGTCAGAAAATCATAAATCCTTATTTCTTTAACTTTCATAAAGGAATTAATGGCGAATTAGATTTGGATAGCCAGTATGGTTACAAAAGCTTTAAGACATTTATAAAATCTGCACTTAAGGTAGAAGCTGGAATAGCTCCGGAAAACTTTGAGAATAAATTCCCTACGATTGCAGAGTCATTGAAGGTTACTGCAATTCTTGAAGCTGCGGACAAAAGTCTCCGGAAAGATTCATCAATAATAAAAATAACACTTCCGTAATATGGTGCTAGATAAAAATTCATACTTGATTATATTAGGTGCTGGGCCACAGCAAGTTGCGGTCTATGAAAAGGCTGCAAAATTAGGTTTAAAAACCGTAGCATTAGACTATAATCCTAAAGCGGACGCTATTAAGATCGCGGATAAATATATTTTAGTTAGTGTGAACAACAATAATATAAAAGAATGCTTGACCAAGCTTAAAGATGCCGGGCTCAAGTATTCCGGTGTTATAGCTTCAGGCATCGAGGTTTCTCCATTGGCAAGCGCAATAGCAAAAGAATTTAACTTGATATGGTCTTCAGAAGAAACCGCTTTTAATACAACAAATAAATGTGCTCGTTCAACTCTTTTGCAGGACGCAGGTATTCCGATTCCGAGATTTGAAATAATTGATTCTCCAGTATTGCCGAATATAAACTTTCCATTTGTTGTAAAGCCATCGGATAATTCCGGGTCGCGCGGCGTACGTATTGTTGACTCGGAGAAAGAATGGTTGTTGGCTTATGACGAAGCCAAAACATATTCGAGCGATGGAATTGTTATTGTTGAAGAGTTGCTTCAAGGTGACGAAATATCAATTGAAGGGTTTGTTTTGGACGGAGAAGTACTGATTCATGGTTTTTTTGACAGGAATTATATACCAGGCTTTTATCCTTATTTCATGGAAGACGGATGTACATTTCCTACACGTTTACCGCCGAAGATTGTAAAAGAAGCCCATAAAGTTTATTCGCAAGCCGTTATGGCGTTGGGTATCAAAGCGGGACCTACTAAGGGCGACCTGATTGTAACTGTTGAAGGCGTAAAAGTCCTTGAAGTTACTTCTCGTTTTAGTCCTCTTTTTCCTATGATACTGCCCTTTTTAACAGGTGTTGATCCCATGGAAACCCTTGTACGCTGGGCCGTGGGCATGGAAGTCCCGCGGTCGCTACTCGAACCTAAATTCACTAAGGCCATGGCCCATCGCTATTATTTTCATAAGCCGGGAAAAGTATCCAAATTAACCGGACTGAAAAGTCTTAAAGACCAGCCCGGGGTAAAATTGGTTATTTTTTTAAGGAACGTAAATCTCGGAGATATCTTGGCCCCTTCCAGTTATATTAATAGACCGCTTTATTTGGCGGCAATTGCTAATGACCGTGAAACCGCCATCAAACTTGCAGAAAATGCTCTAAAAACAGTACATATAGAAGTTGAGCACATAAACAAATAAAAAAATGGATAATTTGAATTTATACGGCATTTTCTATCTAAATTTAATGTTTTCTTCGATTGGTGTCGAAGACAGAATAACAGTAATCAAAAAATGTTATTGGCCGTTATTAGGTCTTATAGAAAAAGGATTTCGAATCGGGGTTCAACCTTCCGGGACCACGCTCGAGATTATTAAAGATCTGGACTCTGCATGGATTGAAAAATTTAAGGAACTTTTGAAAGAAAGAAAATGTGAATTGATAGGCGACGGTTATTCTCATATTATTGGTCCTTTGGTTCCCGCAGAGGTTAATAAATATAACCATATCCTCGGGCTGCAAACTTACAAAGATGTTCTGCGCGAAAGGCCCAGGATTGCGGCGGTGACCGAGAATGCTTATTCTTCCGGATTAATAGAATATTTTATTGAGAGCGGATATAAGGCTATAATAATGGATTGGAACAATCCTGCGCAGTTCCATCCTGAATGGAAAAAGGAATGGAGATATCATCCGCAAATCGCCTTGGGAAATACGGCAAAAAAAATTCCGGTGATTTGGAGCAACTGCATCGCATTTCAGAAATTTCAGAGGTACGTCAACGGCGTGCTCGAATTGGACGAGTATCTTGCTTATATACGCTCGCAAAAACCGCAGAAAGGCGAGCGTTTTTATATGCTTTACGGTAGCGATACCGAAATTTTTGATTTTCGAACGAGGCGTTACGCATCAAAGATCGAGGGCAGGGCGGTTAAAGGCGAATGGGGTAAAATCAGCAAGCTTTTCGAAGCGCTTTCCCGGGAAGAAAATATCAGGATAATTCTTCCTTCGGAGGTTTTGGATTTAGAGAAAGACAGGAAACATAGTTTTAAGGAAATCAGGCTGGAGTCTCCTGAAGACCCAATTCCGGTAAAGAAACAGGAAAAATACAATATTACCCGCTGGGGTCTTTCCGGTAACAGTATTGACATAAATACAAAATGTTATCAGGTCTATAATAATTTGAGAGAACTTGCTAAAAACCGTTTAAAAAATGAGACGGATCCTTTGTGGAAAGAATTATGTTTTTTGTGGGCAAGCGATTTTCGTACCCATATTGAAAAAAAACGCCTTGAAGAGTTCCGTAGCAGATTATCTAGAATGCTGAAGAAAACTGAAAATTCTCCCGCTCTGCCTCTTTTAAAACCCGTAAAAAAAGAAAAATTCATTTTTAAGCGGTCGGGAGGCCGCTTGAGCGTCGAATCTTCAGGGATAAAAATTGTTTTTAATCTATCAAAGGGACTTGTTATTGATTCTATGGTTTTTAAGAAGGTTTCGGTCGAACCGCTTTTGGGCGAGCTTCCGCATGGTTATTTCGACGACATACGGTTGGGTGCTGATTTTTTCAGCTGTCACACCGTCATCGGAATTCCGGGAAAATCTCAAATGACGGATCTTATTGATGTGCGTCCCAAAATTTTTTATAAGCAAAATAATCTTGTTATTTCCTGTAAGATGCCGTTTTTGGTTTCGGCGCGTCATCAGGTCAGCCGCGGTTTTATTGAAAAAACGATAACTATTTTTTCGCATAAAAACGAAGTGGAGCTAGATTATCTTTTTCATTTAATGATTCCTGACCCAGTTTCTTGGCGTACCGGCTTTATAACGCTTAAACCGGAAGCTTTTGACGGCGATAGCTTGTATTTTGCCTGTCACAACGGAGGGAAAAATATTGAAAGGTTTTCCTTGCGAAATGTAAATTCTATCGATAAAGACCCGGTTTCTCTTATGGTAAGTGCTCCAAGTGCGCTCGGAAATACGGCAGGGCTTTTGGAGTTGGGAGATGCGAAAAAGAAAATTCTTATAGAGACGGATATGAGCCAATGCGCTTCCTTGCCCATGATTCATTTTCGGCGGTTGCCGGGGACATTTTTTCTGCGGTCTTTTTATTCGTTAGGCGAGATTGATGATACTACATTTGCGCAAGTCACCGGCAAAGAAATATATAAAGCGCACTTTTCTATGACTATTTCCGCAAAAAAAATAACTGACGATAATAATAAGGCATATCTATAATTATGAAAAAGTCTATCAAACACGAAGGGCCAGTCATCGATTCTGCAGGTCATTTTAACGTTATCGAATGTAATGCGTGCAAATTTAAACACGTCGTCCCTTTTCCTACTCTGGAAGAATTAGACGTTTTATATAAAGAAGAATTTTATTCGACTGCGAAGCCGAAATATTTCGCATCGGTTGAAGCGGATCGGGAATGGTGGATGGAAACTTATCGCAGTTATTATCATTTGTTCGAAAAATTTACAAAAGGCAGAAAGTTGTTAGAGATTGGGTCAGGACCGGGTTACTTTTTGAAATGCGGACAGGAATCCGGATGGGATACGCTGGGCATTGAGCCTTCTCCGCAAGCGTATGAGTATTCCGGCAAGCTGGGAGTAAAAGCTATAAACTCTTTTTTTTCAGCTGATATTGCGGGTCAAATCGGTCAATTTGACGTGGTTTATATGAATACCGTGCTTGAACACGTGTTAGATCCGCGCGCGTTAATTGAAAACGCGAATAAGGTTTTAAAACCCAGCGGGATTATATGTGTTGTCTCACCCAACGAATATAACCCGCTACAAATAATACTGAAGGAAAGGCTAGGATACCCGGCTTGGTGGGTTGCGCCTCCGCAACATATAAATTATTTCGACTTCCATTCAATTAGAGGTCTTTTGAAAAATAACGGGTTTATGGTTTTGGAAAATCTCGGAACCTTTCCGATGGAGTTTTTTTTGCTGGCCGGAGCAAATTATGTCGGCCATGATGATATCGGTAAGAAATGCCATGCCAAAAGAATGGAGTTCGAGATTAATATGCTCAAATACGGAAAAGCAATATTGGAGGATTTTTATAAATTTTTGGCCAAAAACAATATCGGCAGAGAGTTTTTGGTTTTGGCTAAAAAAGAAAAAATTTAGTTATAAAGGTTTTTATCTTCGCTTGACGATTTTTCTATTTTATGTTTACTTATATTTAGATGGAGAACCAAAAATTGAAAACAATAATCGCGATATTAGGAGGAGGAGTAAACAAAGGCACTGACTGTGTTTGGCGATCTGTTGGTTTTGACGACGAGATCTACGGCGCCCCGGGCAGTGTTTTGCGTGTTCTGGCCGCATGTTTTCTATACAAGGAAAATTTTGATTCGCTAATTTTAGCTCTTGGCGGCAAGGGACAGATGAAGGATATTCCCGATGCGCCAACATTGGCGGAAATTTTAAAAAAAGAACTGACGGAACTTGGCGTTCCGGATGAAAAAATTATTGAAGAGAAAAATTCAGGTACCACTTACCAACAGTTGCAGGAATTGATGAAAATTGCGAAAGAAGTTTCTGCTAGTGAGATAACTATTATCTCCAACCGTTATCATTTGCCGAGAATTCGGGCGATGGTGGAATACGCGCCTCTAGTGAAAGATGCCGCCGGAAAGATAAATTTTGCTTCTGCTGAAGAAATATTGATTGAAAAGAAACCGGAGGAGTGGAAAGCAATTGTAGAAAAAGCGTATGAAAGTGCTGAAATGAAAGAATTAATAAAAAAAGAAGATGCAGGGGCTTTACAGGTCCGCGAAGGAAAATATAAGTTTTCTTGAAAATTGATAGAAACTCTATAAGTTTTTTTTAGTTATATATTAAGCATGATATTGCCGGAATTCAGCATCAATGGACACAAAATCGGCGGAGAAAACCCTGTTTTTGTTGTTGCAGAAATTTCAGGCAACCATCACCAAAAATATAAGGAGGCGGAAGCCTTGGTAAGAGCTGCCAAAGAAGCCGGCGCGGACGCGGTAAAATTGCAGACTTACACGGCGGATACCATAACGCTCAATTCCGATAAAGAGTGGTTTAGGGTAGGTGTAGAAGCGGACAATCCGGAGTTATGGAAAGGCAAGACGCTTTATCAGCTTTATCAGACTGCTTTCACTCCGTGGGATTGGCAGCCGAAGCTGAAAAAATTGGCGGACGAGCTTGGGATTTTGCTGTTTTCTTCTCCTTTTGACACAACTGCCGTTGGTTTCCTTGAAAAAATGAATGTGCAATTTTATAAGATAGCTTCTTATGAAGTTAACGATTGTATTTTGCTTAAGCGCGTGGCGCAAACCGGAAAACCGGTCATTATGTCCATAGGATACGCGAGTGTTGAAGACGTTGAGCTTGCGTTGAAAACTCTCCGTGAGAACGGTGCCAAAGATATCGCGATTTTGCAGTGTATTACAGATTACAAAAGCGAAGCGGACGAGGACCACGCAAATCTGGCGACTATTCAAGACATCGCGCAGAAATGGGGAGTGGTTGCGGGGTTTTCCGACAACTCCGGAGGAATCGATGTGCCTGCCATGGCCATGCGCGCCGGCGCGGCGATAGTGGAAAAGCATATTATTTTGGACAGAAAACTGGGCGGTCCGGATGCCGATTTTTCGCTTGAGCCCGATGAATTGAAAGAACTCGTTCTAATACTCCATGGGAAAAAACAATACGTTTTTGACGAAGAGCGCTACAAAAAAGTACTGGGCGAACCGCACTACGGTCCCCGCAACGACTTGGAAAAATATAATCTCCGCTGGAGGCGCTCACTTTTTGCGGCCAAAGACATCAAAAAAGGCGAGAAATTTACCGCGGAAAATATCCGCTCCGTACGCCCGGGTTTTGGCTTGCATACCAAATATTTTGATCAAGTGATGAACAAGACAGCGGCCCAAGACATTGAATTCTGCACGCCATTGAAAAAAGAGCATATCTATGGCATGATTTCTTCAGAAATGGAGGTATCAGGTGAGGATAGACAAAGTAATGTTTTCTGATGAATTATTTCTTTTTGAGTTACGTAATGAGCCGGATGTACGATCCGCTTCATGGAACGCGAAACCCGTGAAATGGGAAGACCACGTTAAATGGTTGAGGGCATCTTTAGTTAATGTTAATTGTTCTTTTTTTATTCTGCGTTCTGATGAAGGGTGTCCGGTTGGTCAGGTACGCTATGATGTGTCGTGTAAATCCGCTGAAGTGGGTATTTCGGTTTCCAGCCGCAATAGTGGTAATGGTTATGCCACCCGCGGACTTCAAGAGACAGCAATACTATTTTTTCAAAACTATCCCCGAGTGCAAACAATTTTTGCCCATATCAAGCACGATAATATTGCTTCGCTAAAGATCTTCGCTAAAGCGGGTTATTCGCCGCCCGTGCGGGTAAACTATGAAGGGCATGATTGTCTGGAGATGATACTAAACCGTCCACAATAGCAATTTGGGCGGCCTGCCTGCCGGCAAGGCAGGTTTTTTGTTGAGAAACAACGGCGTCCGTGCTAAGGTTTTAATACTAAGTTATACTAAGCGTTAAAAAATGGATAATCTAAAAGGAAAACGGGTTTTGATTTTTCAACAGCGCGGATGGGGAAAAACCATAGGCCGTTTTTTGGCGAAAAAATTATCGGAAGAAGAAGCCGTTTTAGCCGCTCTGACATTTAAAAAAAGTACCGACGAATTGATAAGGAATCAGCCGGGAGTAAAATATGAGCTGATAATCGAAAATGATGCGATTATGTCCGACCCGGCGGCGTATTTGGCGGGAGATGTTTTTTCTTTTGAAGAGATTTGCGGAGAACTGGGCATCGATTCCATCTGGCATTTAGCTTACACGCTCCGAAATCATGTTAAATCGTACAGGGAAAAATATTACTATTCTTTCCGCCAGAACGTTTCAGATGAAGGAATAGAACTTTTCATAAAAGCCGTTTATAAATACATGAAAGTATTTTTCAGCGAGTTTAAGCCCGATGTTATCATTGCGCCCAACTTTGTCGCTTTGCCGCACATCATATTCAATTTATATGCAAAAAAAAACAAAATTCCGATGTTCGCGATAACTTCCTGGGCGGTAAAAGGATTTTGGCAGTTTACTTATAATTATCAGGACAGCGAAGGGCCGTTTTTTAAAAGACTGGACGATTTAAATAATCAAAAAGAGAAAAGCTCAAATCAAAACAAAGCCCGTTCATTTATTGAAACATTCAGAGCGGAATACGGAAAGGTATCTGCCGAAACGCCGAAGAAATTAGGTTTCAGGCATTTCTTAAAAAAAGAACTATCTCCTTATTATCAGTGTTTTAAGTGGTGGATGGGGAAGCGTCCGGTTGATTACGTTAAAGCCACGGGAATAACCGTTGATTACCGCCCCCCGAAAATTTTGCTTCGTGACCATTACATGAACAAATACCAAAAATGGGCGGCTTCACGGTTTCAGTTCTATCCTTTGGAGAAAGTCGGGAAATGCGTTTATTTTCCGCTGCAATTCCAGCCGGAAGCTAATATTGATGTGATAGCTCCTAATTTCAGCAACCAAATCGAAACGGCCAGACAGGTGGCGATGTCTCTTCCGGGCGATTATACGCTGGTTGTAAAAGAACATCCTGAAATGGTTGGATTGCGTCCGATGTCCTATTGGGAAAAAGTTGCCCGCACACCTAACGTGAAATTCATTGATTATCGGACACCTACTGTTCAAATATTCAAAAAGGCCGATTTGATAGTAAGCCCCAACGGTACGACCATCGGCGAAGCGGCCTTTTTTTGTAAGCCCGTGATCCAATTGGGAAATTTGGGTACCACCATGAAGCTCCCCAATGTCTTCAAGCACACTGATTTTACCGCTCTGCCCCGAAAAATTAAGGAAGTGTTAAGCATAAATTTGAGAACGGAAGATTACGAAGGGAAATTGGAAAATTATGTCGCCGCGATTTTTGACGCGGGTTCCAGCTTTAATTATGGGGACATATGGAGCAAGGGAGCTGGGGACAAAGAGGAGTTATGGAGGATTTATAAAAGAGAACTGGATAGAATATTTTCATGAGTTTGCAAAAAGAATTTATTGATATTTTGCGCTGTCCAAAACGCGCTTGCCGCGGTGATTTGGCGGAATCAGGCGATTTATTAAAATGTAAAATATGCGATGACGAATATCCGGTTAAAGACGGGATACCTATTCTGTTTCCAAATTCCGCGCAGTCTCCAGATATCCACCAAAGGCACTGGGATTTGAAAGACAATGCCCAGAGCTACGCAAAAAAATATGATACTTATTTAAAGAAACAAGGAAATCCTTGGGGACAATATACGCATATTTCAGAACTGAATGTTATAAAAAAGCTTAAGGTAAAGCTGGGAATTGATTTGTCTAAAAAAATAATACTTGATTTGGGGTGTGGTAATGGACGTCTTTTGTCGGATTATCCTGAAGGGGGCCAGAAGATCGGGTTAGACGCTTCTCTTTATCTTTTGCAGGCCACAAAAGCGAGAGAACCCGGTTATTGGCTGGTGTGCGGGCAGGTGGAAGATTTGCCGTTCAAAGACGCAATTTCTGATTTTACGGTGAGTATACGGGTATTTCAGCATCTTCGCGCGCAAGAACAGACATTTGCGGAGATGGTGCGGGTAACAAGGCCGTCGGGCCATGTTGTTGTTGAGGCGTATAATAAATTAAATTTAAAAGAATTGTACAAGCGTTTCAGGATGCTTCCCCGGATGCAAAAATGGAATCCATGGGGCCTTGCTTACGACAGGTATAATTCGTACCGCGAATTTGAAAAGTTGTCGCGGAAAAATTTTATAAGGACGCAAGGTTACGCCGGTGCGGGGTGGGGATTCCATTTTTATCTTTTTGACATTATAAAATTCAGGCGCTTCGCGCCGGACGCAGTTCAGAAAACCGTTTTCAATATTTCGTATTTTTTCGATGATTTGGTCGGAGCATGGCCTTTCTTTTCCAAAACAATGGAAAAAATTGTTTACATCGGCAGCGTACAGAGAGGCGCGGAAGAAGTTTCTTTTTCGGATAAAATTCAAAATAAATTTAGAGCTAAAATAAGTCTGAAAAGAGCCGAGAATTTCAAAAATATTCTGGAAAACAGGAATTATGCTCTGGCAGGCAATGACCGGCAGCATTTGGAACGAACATTAAATTGGCTTAAAGCGGCGCAAGACGCAACGTCTGACGGAGGAGTAAGCCGCGGATTCAGCCTGTTTTGGGACAGAAAATTCAGGAAATCCGGTTGGCAGCCTTCTTACCCCGAAACCACGGGATATATAATTCCTACTGTTATTTTTGCGGCTAAAATTTTAAACGACAAAGATCTGCTGAGACGTGCTAAGCTGATGGCTGATTGGGAGCTTGCTTTGATGAATAAAGACGGCTGGATACAGGCCGGAAATATTGCAAAAAATCCCAAGCCTGAAGTTTTTGATACGGGCCAGGTGATAAGAGGTCTGCTGGCTGCGTACGGTGCGTTTGAAGAAGCAAAATACAAAGACGCGGCATTGCGGGCCGGCAATTGGATGGTGGGCAATAATTTTCAGCCGCTTTCTTACTATGCTTATGCTGCAGCTCCTTTGGCGGAACTCGGGGTGAAATTTGGAAAAGATGAATATAAGCAATTCGGAATTAAAATCGGAAATTCAGTTATTAAAAAGCAAAATCAGAAAGGCTGGTATGAAGGTGCCGATTTTAAACAGTTCGAAGGTTCGCTTTTGCATACTATAGCTTACACGATCGATGGTATGTGGGATTTGGGAGAAGTCTTGTGCAAACAAGAATTTATGAACAGTGCTAAAAAAGCATTGGACGGAGTTTTGTCCGTGATGGACGAAAGAGGTTTTGTTCCCGGCAGACTGGATAAAGAATGGAAAGGAACTGTAGAATGGGCTTGTCTTACCGGTATTGCACAAATTGGTGTAACTGCCATTAAAGCGTATAAAAAATATGGAGATAAAAAATATCTGGAATGTGCGGAACGGGCCAAAGAATATTTAAAAGTATGCCAAAATAATCTGGACCCGGAATTCGGCGGTTTGGGCGCGATTTGGGGGAGTTGGCCGATATCCGGCGGGTACGAGCCGTATCAGGCGCTCAATTGGCCGGTAAAATATTTCGCCGACTTGTTAATGGATTTACACGAATTAAATTAATGCCGCGTAAGTTAATATATTTATATAAGGTTTTTTTACGTTTTTTATTTGATGTACCTCTGTATATCAGGGCTTTGTTGTTAATCAGAAACGCACGCCATAAGAACAATATGAGTGTATTGGCGGAAATTGCTACCACCAATGAATTTTTTTATCTGCTTCCTGTTTTAAAAAAGCTGTGCGAAGACAACGCTGCGATAATTTTTTTCTGCCGCGCGGGCCTAAGGGGCGCATTGTCCGAGCTTCGCGACAGTTTTTTTGTTTCAACCCCCCCGTTTATATTGGATATTTCCTGGATACGGAAATTTCCTGAAGTTGATTTTTATTTGAACGCCACCCTTTCATACGATATTGTGGTTCCCGCCCGGGCAAAATATAAAATAAATTTCCCCCATACTACTACGGCAAAAAATAAAGACATTTTTTCTCCGGCAATCGGAAAAATATCCGATTCGTTTAATTCCGGCCCGGCTTACGAAACCGATCTGCTGAATTACTGTAAGGAGAATAATATCAAACAAATTCCGCGCATGCATGCCGTTGGCGTGCCAAGAACAGACGCATTATTTGATCATACAATTGACCGGGAACGGTTTTTATCCGGCGTTGGGTTGGATCCAAATAAACGCACTGTTATGTATGCACCAACGTGGAATCAGGATGCCAGTTTAATGAGTTGGATAGAGCACATTTTAGAAATACCGGAAAAACACAACGTAAATCTTATTGTTAAAATACATCCCGGCATGTATATAAACCCAAAAAACAAAAAATCAAGTGGCGGGGTGGACTGGAAAACCTTTTTTGCCCAAGAGCGTTTAATGAAGAAGGGAATAATTAATGTTTACAACGAAGATTCCGTTGATTACGTAATGGCAAGCGACATCGGCATTACCGATATGAGCACTATTTGGACAGAATTTTTCATTCTGCACAAGCATATGGTTTTCATACATATGGAGGAATTTTTTAAAAATCACGGGTTAAGTTCTCTGGGCGATTTCAGGGAGAGATGCGGTTATATGGTTAGCGATATTGGTGCGTTGGACAAAGTGTTGGACGATATTTTTTCAGGTAATTTACCGGTTAAAACGGACCAAGCTTTGGAAAAGCTGATTTCTTACAATGCAGGTGGCGCAACCAAAGCGACGGTTGATAAGTTAAAAGAGTTATATGAGGCAAAATAATAAGGAAAAAATCATAGTTTACACTTACGGCGTTTTTGACCTTTTCCATAGGGGGCATGTTGAGCTTTTAAAAGAAGCGAAGGCTTTGGGAGATAAATTGGTGGTGGGAGTTTTTAGCGATGAAGTAGCCAAATCTTTTAAGAGAGAGTCGATAATTTCTTTGGCGGATAGAATCCATATGGTTGAGCACTGTTCGTTTGTGGACGAGGTTCTGGTGCAGAATGATTTGGCCCCAGATAATGTTTTGGAAAAAATAAAACCGCATATTTTGGCAAAAGGGCCGGGGGCCGGCTGGGAGGAAGGTAAGGAAGCGCCAGGAGAGAAAATAATGAAAAAGATTGGCGGGAAAGTTTTAATGTTGCCGTATCACGACGGCATTTCAACCAGCGATATTATTAAGCGCATAAAAGAAAATTAAAATGTTATTAGTATCGCATTATTTATTGTCGGCGACGCCCATCGATTTTCCTAAGGAAAGTGTTGTTTTGCGGATCAATGTTGCGTGGATAAAAGACAAAAAGGAGCTTTTGGCGCTTTTGGGTAAAATAAAACACGACGTATATCTTGATTATCCACAAGGCAGATCAAAGCCTCCCAAGCCCAAAATGACACTTGGGGAGACGATTGCGGTTGCGCATCAATTTCCACATATAAAATATTTTGCCGTTTCCAATGTTGAAGATCCGAAGGCGATTTTTGCCATAAAATCAAAACTACCGGCGCATATTGAGGTTGTGCCAAAGATCGAAACAAGACTTGGCGTTAAAAATATGCAGACCATTATCAGAAAACTTAGGACAAAATATGTGATGCTGGACAAAGAAGATCTTTATATCGACGTAAATCGTAATTCAAAAGCTTTTGAAAAATTGGTCGCGAACGCCAGAAAAAAGGCTTATCTGGAAGGAGTGAATATTTTGGAATTGCACGGCGTTGTATTCCTGCCTTATAAAAGAGTTATTTCAAAAAATGACCTCAAAATTAAAAGTATTATGTCTTAGTTTCTGGACGCCGCCGATTGTGCGGCCACAGTCTATTTTGATCGGCAAAATGATACCGGAGTGGACAAAGCAGGGAATCCGGCCGGTCGTTGTAACCTATGATATATGCGGCGATTGGAATATTGGCGTGCCGGTTTATAAAATACCGGTATTTAAGGAATCCGGCGCGTTTTTGAAAGTCCCCATTTTAAATAAGCTCGCGCGTTTACGGAACGAATATAAATATTTCAAAAAACTTTCCGGCATTGCCGAAGAAATAATAAAAAAATACGATATCAATTTGATTTTCTCTTTTTCCAATCCGCAGGAAAGCAATATTTTGGGGGCGATGCTGAAAAAGAAACTGGGAATCCCGTTCGTTTCGCATTTCAGCGATCCGTGGACGGACAATTCTTATAAACATTTTTCCGGATTTGGCGGAATAAAAGCAAGGCTGCAGGAAAAATTTATTATTGAAAACAGCAGCGGAATTGTGTTTACCAACCGGCCGGCGCTGGAACTTGTGATGAAAAAATATCCCGCGGCTTTAAAAGGAAGGACGGCTGTTGTGCCGCATTGTTTTGACGCGTCGGATTACCCCGCGAAAGGCGCGAAAAAAGAGAACGGCAAATTTACTTTTAGCTATATCGGCGCTTTTTATAAACAAAGAAATCCGGAATTATTTTTCGGGGCTTTAGACGTGGTTTTCAAAAAACATCCTGAATTGAAACAAAAAACCGCGCTGAAACTGGTAGGCATTGAAAGCGATTATACCGGGTATAATATTGAGAATGTGAAGCAAATGCTGGCGGATTACGGCTTGGATAAAATTGCTGATATTGTGCCTGCGGTGGGATATAAAGAGAGCCTTAAATATATGACTGAGTCGGACTGTTTGCTTGTAATAGACGCCGATTTTAAAAACAGCCCGTTTTTTCCTTCTAAAGCGGTGGATTACGCGGGAAGCGGTACGCCGATAATAGGAATTACTCCGGCGGGCAGCCCGACAAGTTTGTTTTTGGAAAGACTCGGATATCAGCCGTTTAATTATCAGGAAGCGGACAAGATGCGGGAGTTTATTGAAAAAATTCTTGTCAGCGGAATAACGCCTAATGTAAAAAAAGACGTTGTGGAGTTTTATGAAGTAAAATCTACAACCGCAAAATTGCTAAGAAAATTTAATGAAATAGTCAATGAAGAAAAAATCTAAAATCGCGATAATATTGGGTACGCGCCCGGAAATAATAAAGATGTCCCCGGTAATCCATGAATGCATAAAGAAAAACGTGCCGTTTTTTATTTTGCATACGGGACAGCATTATTCTCCAAATATGGACTCTGTTTTTTTTAAGGATCTCGGGCTTCCCAAGCCTAAATATAATCTTGGATTAGGAAATTTAAACTACAATGAGCAGGTCGGGAAATTCACAAGGGGGATATCTGAAATTTTAAAAAAAGAAAAGCCCAATTGGGTTTTGGTGCAGGGGGACACTACCACGGTTCTTGCCGGAGCTTTGGCGGCAAACAAGCTCGGCATCAAAGTTGCGCATCACGAAGCCGGGCTTCGGTCTTATGATACGGCCATGCTTGAAGAGGTTAACCGTATTTTGACGGATAATTTGTCGGACGTTCTTTTTGCCCCCACTAAAACTTCCGTTAATAATCTTCTGAAAGAGGGGATAGATAAGAAAAAAATCCATCTTACAGGAAACACCGTGGTTGACGCGGTAAAAAGATACGCGGCAAGTTACCAAAAAAACCAAATTTTAAAAAAAATCGGGCTCAAGAAAGATAAATATTTTTTAGTGACCGCCCACAGGGCGGAGAACGTGGATAACCCGGAGCGCCTGGAGAATATATTAAAAGGACTGGATTTGGTGAAAAAACATTTTAAAGGAGTTGAAATTTTGTATCCTCTGCATCCCAGAACAAAGAAAAGAATTGCGTCACTCGGCTTTAAGATGCCCTCCGGAATAAACATAATAGAGCCTGTGGGATATTTTGAAATGCTTCAGCTTCAAAAAAACGCGAAACTTATCATTACGGATTCAGGAGGCGTGCAGGAGGAAGCCGCTACCTTGCGAGTTCCGCTGGTTACTTTGCGTGATAATACCGAACGCCCGGAAACAGTGGATGGGGGATTCAATGTTTTGGTCCCGGGAGTGCGGCCTGACGATATTTTAGCTGCCGTCAAAACAATGCTTGCCAAAAAACATCAATGGAAAAAAAATCCTTTCGGAGACGGAAAATCCGCTGGACGCATCGTGGCTCGTTTGAGTTAATTATCTCCCGCCTCTTCTTATCATAATACTCGCGGTTTTGAGCATGATGCCGAGGTCCATCAGGAGCGAGCGGTTTTTGACGTAGTAGAGGTCGTTTGGCCTTGTTTTTGAGTTTTTCGATATATTTACGTGTTCATCTTATCCACTTGGAAACCCGGTTTCCAAGTGCTATGGTAGGTGCTATGAGAAAAATAAAATTTGCGAATGGGGAATTTTATCACATATATAATCGTGGGACGGATAAAAGGTCAATCTTTACTAAATCGCAAGATTTTGATCGCTTTCTGCTAAGCATGGATGAATTTAATGTTGTTGAGCCAATCGGCAGCATTTATGAGAATTCTTTTCTCGATTCCGATATAAAACTAAAACTTAAAAAATCTAAATTAGTAAATATAATTTGCTATTGTCTGAATTTAAATCATTTTCATCTAATTCTTGAACAATTGGCCGATAACGGCATTAGCAATTATATGAAGAGCTTGGGCGGGGGATATACTAAATATTTTAATACTCAACACAAAAGAATCGGAGTTCTTTTTCAAGGGCAATTTAAGGCGATCCATATAGATTCGAACGAGTATCTAATGCACTTAAGCGCATATGTTAATTTAAATAATCTCATTCACAGACATAGGGGCAAAGTGTTCCGTTCGAGTTTGGACGAGTATTTTAATAAATCATCTATCCGATTATGCAAGCCCGATATAATTTTAGATCAATTCAGGAATAAAGGTGAATATAAAAATTTTGCTGAAGGGTCGCTCAAAGATATTCTTAAGCGAAAAGAAGAATCTAAAGAATTAGAACGCTTGTTGTTGGAATAATCAACTTGGAAACCCGGTTTCCAAGTGGAGCTTATCTCCCGCCTCTTCTTATCATAATACTCGCGGTTTTGAGCATGATGCCGAGGTC
>MFHL01000004.1:0-9224 GCA_001778595.1 Candidatus Giovannonibacteria bacterium RIFCSPHIGHO2_02_FULL_44_11 | reverse complement strand
TTTTTCAGAAGCGTCTTCCACGGACGCGTCGTTTTGCATTCTTATCTGCGCCCAGCCGGTAATGCCCGGTGTTGCCAGGAGGCGGGTTTCATAAAATGGCACTTTATCAAGCAGTATTTCCACAAATTCCGGCCGTTCGGGGCGGGGGCCTACAAAAGACATTTCTCCGCGGAAAACATTTATTATCTGTGGAAGCTCGTCCAAATAAGTTTTGCGCAAAATTTTTCCGATTTGAGTGTGTCTGCTGTCGTCTCCGCTGCCTTTGGTGCCGTCAACGTTTTCTGCGCCGTCTTTCATGGATCGGAATTTAATAAATTCAAAAATTTTGCCGTTTTTTCCGACACGCTTCTGGTAAAAAAATACCGGACCGCGCGAATCCAATTTTATAAGCAACGCTATGACAGGCGCCAAAAGAAGCGCCGGTACGGAAAGAATTGTAGCAGCCGCAATGTCCAAAATTCTTTTCGCTGTTTCGTAAGGCTTGCTGTTGAGCTCGGCAAGATTTTCCAGGAACCAGGTCTCATTGATAAGCGACACGGGGACTTTGCCCGTAATTGATTCATAAAAATTTGGAAAGTTTGTGATGACAACTCCCAATGGAAGCACTTCGTAGAACATTCTTAAAAGTTCCTTGTTTTGCGAAATATCTTTGGATACCACAACAAGGTCTATGTTATTTTGTTTGATGAAATTTTTAATATTGCCTGCCTGGCCGGTAGGCAGGTTATGGTCAAATTGGACATGGTCAGCGATAAGTTCCACTTTGTAGCCGAACGTTTCTTTCTCTTCCAGATAAGCGGCGAAATTTTCTGTTTCCGGGGTTTTTCCGAAAAACAGGACTTTGATTTTTGTTTTCCGCGATATTCTGCGTATGAAAAAATTTCTCCAGAGCCATAAAAAAACGATGACGATACCCGCGTCTAAAAATAGATTTGCTCTCGGTGTTATGGAAAACTCGGGTATCAGATAAAAAAGAAGTATTGCCGCAAAAATACCTGCGAGCATTGTTTTTGCCGTGAGCCGCAAAGTATAGTACCGCCTTGAAGGCGGGAAGTGCTCCCAATCGTACATTCCCGCGCTGAAAAAAATTAAAAGCCAGATTATGTGCACCCACAAAAAGGGTATTTTGTGCGATGCCCATCCGGAGGCCGGGGAATACCCGCGTATAATGAGTGTGGCGAAAAGGCCGGCGTATAGTATTATTATGTCCCCAAAGAGGATAATAAGCTTTTTGGCGTTAAATTTGGGCATATTGTATATAACTCATAATAGCGCTAAAATGCACGTTATATGCAACAAAGCTCATATTTGTCCGGTGTCATAAAATGGGGTCTTATGGCGGCTTTGTTCCTGCCTTTAGTCGTAGCCAATAATCTATTCTTCCCGTTCATATCAAGCAAGAATTTTCTTTTCCGGGCGCTGGTTGAAATATTGTTTTTGCTTTGGGCGTTTTTATTGGCGCGCGATTCTTCATACCGCCCGAAAAAATCATGGATATTTATTTCCGTTGCCGCGGTTCCGGCAGTGCTTACGCTTTCCACGCTGTTCGGCGCGGACGCCAACAGAAGCATGTGGTCAAACTTTGAAAGAATGGAGGGGCTCGTCAGCCATATCCATTTTTTTCTTTTTTTCCTTATGCTTATCAGTGTTTTTAAGACAGAGCGCGATTGGCGGAGGTTTTTCCATGTTTCGTTCGCCGTAAGCCTGATAATCGGGTTTTATGCGCTCCTCCAGCTTGCGGGTATCCTCGCCATCCATCAGGGCAACACGCGCATAGACGCCACTTTGGGCAACGCGACATATTTGGCCGTTTATCTGCTTTTCCATTTATTCCTGCTTCTTTATTATTATTTAAAAACTTCTGTCCGCGGATGGAAAATTTTTTACGGAGCCGTTTTTCTGTTTGAGATGATATTGCTTTATTACACCGCAACCAGAGGCGCGATACTTGGTTTTTTGGGAGGACTTTTTGTATTTGGTCTGATTTTCGGATTTTCATCGCCTGAAAAAAAATATAGGCGCGCAGCCATAAGTCTTGTTGCAGGCGTTCTGGTTCTCGCGGGAGGATTTTATCTTCTTTCAGGCACCGGTTTTGTTAAAAACAATTCCGTGCTCGTGCGCTTCAGCGATATTTCGCTTAAAGATGCCGGCAATCAGCCGCGTTTTATAATCTGGAGCATGGCGTACGAAGGCTTTAAGGAGCGCCCAGTTCTGGGTTGGGGACTGGAGAATTTTAATTTGGTATTTAATAAATATTACGATCCGAGGCTGTATACGCAGGAGCCCTGGTTTGACAGGGCGCATAATGCTTTTTTTGACTGGCTTATCGCGGGAGGAATTTTGGGGCTTCTTGCGTATCTCGGCGTTTTTATTTCCGCCGTACAGGTCCTTTGGAAGAAAAAAAATGCCAATGCCGAAAGAGCTGTTTTTTTGGGTTTGCTCGCGGGTTATTTTTTCCAGAATCTTTTTGTTTTTGACCAGCTTATAAGCTATATATTATTTTTTGCGGTGCTGGCTTATATACATACTACTTCTTTAGAACAAATTTCTTCCAAAAACAGGGCGGTTCCTCTTTCGGGGGCGTGGGCGAATACCGTCCCAATTCTGGCCGTTATTATTTTCGCGTTTTCTTTTTATACGGTTAACATCAAGGCGTATATGGAAAACCGGACTCTGATTAAGGCGCTGCAAGACGTATCAGAAGGCAAAATAGAAGATTCTATGGCGGACTTTAAGAAAGCAATTGCTTATAATTCCATCGGGACCAGGGAGACAAGAGAGCAGTTGGCACAGCTCGCAACCCAGATTGCAGGCGAGGAAAAGATTCCCGAAAACATACGCAGGAGCGTCGTGGAATATACGATAAGCGAGTTCAAAAAACAGCTGGAAATATCGCCGACCGACAGCCGTTACCATTTGTTTTTGGCGATGGTTTATAATTCTGTAGGCGACATTGCGGGCGCCCGCGCTTCGCTTGATAAGGCTCTTATGTATTCGCCTCAAAAACAGCAGATAATGCTTCAGGCGGTTGAGGCTGAATACCGCGCACAGAATTATGATAAAGCCATTGAAATAATGCGGAAATTATTGGAGATATCTCCCGGATATCCCGACGCGCGCGCTAATCTGATATTGGTGGCGATAACCGTGGGGAAAGATCAGGTGGCCGCGGATGAGATTGCGAAAATGGCTGAAAACGGAGAGGTGCCGGGCGATGAAAATCTTAAGCGCTGGGCCAATGCTTACGCCTCCAGAAAACAGTTTGATAAAGTTATCGCGATATATCTGGATCTGTTCAGACGTAATCCGAAAGACCGGCAAATCGCAGTCAGCCTTGCATCGGCATATTTTGAAACGGGCGCAATAGACAAGGCCATCGCAGTTTTGCAGGAAGAGATTGTGCAAAACCCTGATTTTAAAGCAGAGGGTGAACAATATATACAACAATTGAGAGGGCAAACAAATGCAACAAAACCATAAAATAGGAATAGTAGGAATAGGAATGGTCGGCAAAGAGGCCATGCGTTATTTTTTGGAACAGGGTTTTAAGCGCGGAAGCGACCTTTTTTGTTTTGACGCGGATGAAAAAAAAGGTTTTAAAGACGACGTTGCCTCCGCTCAAATTATTTTTGTATGCGTGCCGACGCCTCCCGCCAAAGACGGCTCGTGCGACACGGGCATTGTGGAATCGGTTATAAAAAAATACCACGCGCCCGACAAAATATTGATAGTCAAATCGACCATTGAGCCCGGAACGGTGGCAAGGCTCCAGAAAAAATATAAGTCGCCGCTGCTTTTTAATCCGGAGTTTTTGACGGAGTCGCGCGCCTGGGAAGATTTTGTCCGTCCGGACAGGCAGGTGGTGGGGCATACGGCGAAAAGCGCGGAGTTTGCGGGCACGGTCCTCAATCTGCTTCCGACCGCTTATTTTTCTTCTCCGGGAACGCTCGGCACTTATGATTTTGTCCGCATGAACAGTTCAGAGGCGGAGATGGGGAAATACGCCACCAATACTTTCGGCGCGATGAAAGTAACATACGGGAATGTTTTGTCGGATTTTGCGAGAGCGCTTGAAGCGGTCCACAGGCGCGAAGGCATCAGATTGCCTGTGAATTATGAAAACATCAGAAAAATGGTCGCGCACGACAGGAGGATAGGGGACGCGTGGATGGACGTGAACCACGGCGACTACCGGGGTTTCGGCGGATATTGCTTTCCCAAAGACCTGAACGCTTTCATAAGATTTGGAGAAAAGACCGCGAAAGGGCTCAATAAAAAGAAAGACAAAGACCTGAAAGGACTGGTCTTAAAAGGCATCGGATTTTTTAAAGCCATCCGCGATTACAACGATTTTCTTTTAAAAACGCAGGGGTTGTCTTCCAAACTTATAAGCTCGCATAGCGAGAAGCTTAAATCTTTAATAAATAAGAAAAATAAAAAATGAACGGAAAGAAAAAATATATAGTTACAGGAGGCGCGGGGTTCATCGGTTCGCATATTACCGATATGCTTATTGCCGACGGCCACGAAGTACATATCATAGACAATTTGCTTACCGGAAAAAGAGAAAGGATTAATCCAAAAGCGGTTTTTCACGAACTGGATATAAGGGACGCGGAAAAAATACAGCCGGTCTTTGCAGGGGCTGACGGAGTTTTTCATACCGCCGCCCAGCCGAGAATGCAGTATTCAATTTTACAGCCGAGACTGACAAACGATATAAATATTACGGGAACCCTGAATGTGCTTTTGGCCGCGCGCGACGCGAAAGTAAAAAGAGTTGTTTATTCTGCTTCTTCTTCGGCGTACGGCACAAGGCATCAGATGCCGTTAAAAGAGACCATGCCTCCCGAACCAATAATTCCTTACGCGATACAAAAAAGAGTGGGAGAACAATATTGCCAGATGGTTTCAAAATTTTACGGATTAGAAACGGTTTGTTTAAGATATTTTAATGTTTACGGGCCAAGGCAAACCACAGCCAAAGACGGGCCGTACGCCACTGTCATCGGCATTTTTTTGGAACAGCGTCAAAAAGGAGAGATTATGGGGGTTGTGCCCGACGGCACGCAGAGGCGCGATTTTACGCACGTAATGGATATCGCGCGGGGAAATATTTTGGCTATGAATTCGGAAAAAACAGGGAAAGGCGAAATAATCAATTTGGGCACAGGAAGAAACCACAGCGTTTTGGAAGTTGCGCAAATTATAGGCGGACCGCACGAGTTTATCGCGGCCCGGCAGGGCGAAGTTGCGGCGACTTTAGCGGACAATTCTCTTGCAAAGGAGCTCTTGGGCTGGACTCCTCAAATCTCATTTGAATCCGGCATCGCCGAACTCAAAAAACTCCATCAGATTTCTTAATTTTATTAAATTTCAAATTACCAATTAATCTGCTATAGCAAATTAATTGGTAATTGGTTAAATAAAAAAAAGCCCTTACTCTTGGAGAGCGGGGCCTTCAATGTACGACTTATCTTTTTAAGAGAGGACTTTGGTTTTTTTTCGGTTTGTGCCTTTGCATGTTTCCTGGTGTCTCTGGAGTTTTGAAAAATCAGCCTCGTTGATTTCCATGCGGACTCCTTGTCCTGAAAAGCTCGACACAACAGTTTTTTTGCATTTTGCGCAAACAAAACCACAACGGTCCATGTGTTCTTTTACAAGATATGCCATTTTCTTTTTCTCCTTCTTCCGTAATTCCTAACATTACCTATTATAAATGTCAATAGTGCCTGAAAGCATTTTCTCAAATGAGAATTTTTGGGTGGCGAGTTCCAGGCTGTGCTCGCCGTATTTTTTGCGTTTTGCGGGGTGATGAATGAGTTCGCCCAATACTTCTGTTATTTCACCGGCGTTTTTCGGCGGTATCAGTATTCCGTTTTTCTCGTTTTCTATCAGGTCGGTAAGTCCGCCGACAGAAGAGGCGACAATAGGCAGACCGGCGTTCATTGCTTCAAGAACGACGTATGGGAGGCCTTCTTTCAATGAAGGTAATATAAAAATATCAAATGCTTTTAAATATTTGGAGGCGTCCATTATGAAGCCCGTTAAAATAATTTTGTTTTCCAGTTTTTTATCCGCGACATCTTTTTTAATTTTTTCAAAATCTTCCCCCCCGCCGATGATGACCGTTTGGAAGCTCAATTTTGTGTTTTCGTCTTTTTTCATTTTTTCTATTCCGTCAATCAAATATTCCAGCCCTTTGTTTTTTGTGAATTCTGCAATTGTGCCTATTATTATTTTTGTTTTACGCTCAATTTTTCCCGCCATAGGCGGGTCAGCCTTTGGCTGAAAAAATTCACGCGCCGCTTCCTGCGGAAGGAATTCCGGCATTTTGATGCCAAGCGGCAAAAGAATAAATTTTTCATTGCCGATGAGGGGCATTTCAACGGCCTGCCGGTAATCGTGCCGTGAAATGATGACAATGTTGTCCGACAAAAAAGCGGTCAGCCACTGCAGAAAATAAATAATGCCCTGATATATGAAATTGCGCCTTTCGTTGAAAGCCCACCCGTGAACGGTAAAGATGACCTTTGGTTTCCACATCGCGCGCGCGGTGCCTTTCCTGTCCCAGTTGTCCCAAAGCGTTAAAATATACGCGACAAGCGCCCCGAGGCCGCCTATTTTTGAGCTATTTAAGTGAATAATATCAGGCTTTTCGTTTTGGAATATCTTCCAGAGATAAAGAGTGGAAAGCAGTTCTTTGATAAAGCTAATATCGCGTTCAAGATGCGGTATGCCCACCACCCTTACGCCGGCCTCTTTTAATTTAACGGCCAATACCCCTGTGCCTCCTAAAGCAACGGCAATTTCGTATTCTTCCTTAGGCAGAGAGACGGCCAAGTCATAGACATAGCGCTGTGCTCCGCCCCAGTTTGATTTTGTGATGACGAACAGGACTTTTTTCATGTGTGCTTATAATTATAAACTATAAACGGAACGCTTATGTTATCCACATCCGCCGGCCGGCGGATGCTTGACTTTTAACGCATAATTTGCTAGTATGTCATCGTGAGTGTCTTATCGATTCGTCGGTAGTACAATCTATGTCTGTACAAAGCCTTGGTGTAAACCAGGGTTTTGTATTATATTATGATAGTGTCCGTTATATTGAGCATTTTGAGGGCTTGAGAGCTGGCACTCATCTAAGGACATAGAATTGGAGTATAACCCTCTCAGGCCCTCTGAATGGTTAATATAAAAGAAAATATCGCGCTCGCGCCATATACGGTTTTTAAGATCGGCGGACCCGCCGATTATTTTTGTGAAGTAAAAAATACGGAAGAGATTAAAGAGGCGCTGAATTGGACCGGCGAAAAAAAAGCGCCGTTTTTTGTTTTGGGCGCGGGGTCAAATCTTCTGGTTTCAGACGAAGGCTTCCGCGGGCTTGTGATAAAAATGAATTTACAGGAGTTAGCTCTTCGGAAGTCCGACTTCCCGGGGAAGTCGGACTTCCTCTCTGTCGGCGCGGGAGTTTCAATGGCGCGCGCGGTAAATTTTGCGATAGAGAACAGCCTTGGCGGGTTTGAGTGGGGAATTGGTGTTCCGGGGAGTATCGGAGGCTCTGTTTTCGGCAATGCCGGCTGTTATGGAAGCGAGATGAAGGATGTTGTGGAGAGTGTGAGCGTCCTCAGCCTTGCGCATTCCGATTTTCTCGCGCTGACCCTCTCTTCGGGGGCTCCGCTCGCGCAGCAAAAATCGGAACGTGCTGCGGCTTCGAAGGCACAGCTTTTCCAGGCGAATATGCGTGTCTTGGAAAAGCTGGTGCCGAGAAGCCAATGCGACTTTTCCTACCGACACTCCATTTTTAAAAAACATCCTGAATGGATAATTTTGGGCGCCACACTGAAGCTTGCGCCGTCAAATCCAAATGAATCGCGCGCGAAAGTTCTGGAATATTCCAGGAAACGGACACAGTCGCAGGACATCGGGTCCAAATGCGCGGGATGTATTTTTAAAAACTTTACCCCGATTGGAGCATCGGGGTCGATTTCAGCCGGCTCTTTAATAGACAAAGCCGGCTTGAAGGGGCACAAAATCGGAGGGGCGGTTGTTTCCGAAAAACATGCCAATTTTATTGTAAACACCGGAGGAGCAACCGCGCGCGACGTGAAGGCGCTTATTGATGTGATAAAAACGGAAGTGAAAACAAAACACGGAATAAATCTGGAAACGGAAATAAGATTTTTGTAAGTTATACACACCAAAAATAAAATAAACTCTTGCAATAGAAGGCGGTTCAGTCATAATATAAATTACATGGTTCCTAAAAAAATATTTTTTACAAAAGGCGTCGGAACGCACAAAGAAAAACTTGCATCTTTTGAGCTCGCTTTGAGGGACGCGGGCATTGCCGCGTGCAATTTAATTCTGGTTTCAAGTATTTTGCCTCCGGGATGCAAAAAAGTTTCAAAAGAAGAAGGCGTAAAATATATCCGTCCCGGAGAAATTGTTTTTTGCGTTTACGACAGAGAGCAGACAAAGGAGCCCAACAGGCTTATCGCCGCGTCGGTGGGAATGGCCATTCCCGCGGACGAGAACCAGCACGGATACCTTTCTGAACACCATGCATACGGGGAAACCGAAGAAAAAGCGGGGGATTATGCGGAGGACCTGGCGGCCTCCATGTTAGCCACAACTTTAGGGATAGAATTCAATTCTGATACGGCCTGGGATGAAAAAGAACAGCTATTTAAAATGTCCGGCAAAATAGTCAAAACATCAAATATTACGCAGTCCGCCATCGGTAATAAAGACGGTCTTTGGACAACGGTTTTTTCTGCGGCGGTATTCATCAACGACGACCAAATT
Organism: Candidatus Giovannonibacteria bacterium RIFCSPHIGHO2_02_FULL_44_11; assembly: GCA_001778595.1. Lineage (GTDB taxonomy): Bacteria > Patescibacteriota > Minisyncoccia > UBA11713 > 2-01-FULL-45-33 > 2-01-FULL-45-33. The sequence continues at coordinate 413 of MFHL01000004.1, read as the reverse complement.
GAAGCGCTGGCAAACCACACTGCTCCTGCGGTATTATAAGAACATATGCAAGTTTCATTAAAGGGCACAAATATCCAAATATTGGAATCCACCAGAGAATACGTGGACAGGAAATTGGTGCACACGGCAGAGAAGTTTTTTAAGCCTGCCCGCCAATTTGCAGGCGGGGACGGGGATGATTTGGTTTCATTGGCGATTGAAGTTGAGAAGACGACCAAACATCACAAAAAAGGGGATATTTTCCGCGCTGAGGCGAGCTTGAGCATGGGAAAAATAAACTTAAGGGCCGAGTCAACCGCGGAAACGCTGAACAACGCGATAGACGAGGTTGAATATGAGCTTATGCGTGAGATAAAAAAATTCAAAGAAAAACGCCGCGCCCTGCTCCTAAAAGGCGCGCGGAAGGTGAAGGG
>MFHL01000003.1:12102-13081 GCA_001778595.1 Candidatus Giovannonibacteria bacterium RIFCSPHIGHO2_02_FULL_44_11 | reverse complement strand
CTTGCGGCGCTTTTTCTTCTCCCAGGGCTCGGTTTTGCTTTTCCTCTTCCTGTCCAGACCCTTTTTGGTCAGGTCGTCCCCGTGAAAATATTTTTTGCCTTTTCTTGGTTTTGGCATATTTATACTGCTACAGGTTTTAAATTCCTTACTTTAGGCGGTTTTGCGGGCGGCTTTGGGCCGGATAAAATATATTCTCCGTCTTTAAAATCAACAATTACGCTCTCGCCTTCTTTTATTTTTCCTGAAATTATATTTTCGGCCAAAGGATTCAATATTTTTGACTGGATAATTCTCCGGAGAGGTCTAGCGCCGTAATGCGGATCGTATCCTTCCTTGGCAAGCGCGTCTTCAGCTTTCTGGGTGATGGTTATGGAAATATTCCTCGCTTTTATACGGGTAGTAAGACGTGCAATCTGAATCTTGGCGATTTGCTTTAGCGCATCCTGATCAAGGCTATTGAAAATAACTATTTCGTCTAAACGGTTTAAAAATTCCGGCCTAAAGTGCTGTTCCAGCGACCTTTGAATTTTTGTTTTGAGCTCTTCTTCTTTTTTTGCACGGCTATCCGCCTGCCCTACAAAGCCAAGACTTTCCATCTCGCGGACAAATTCCCCGCCGATATTGGAAGTCATTACAATTACCGTATTTTTGAAATTTACCGCTCTGCCCTTGGCGTCGTTTAGCTGTCCGTTGTCCAGTATCTGGAGCATTATATTGAATACTTCCGGATGCGCTTTTTCTATTTCATCAAAAAGAAGCACGGCATAAGGGCGGTGTCTGACTATTTCGGTAAGCTGGCCGCCTTCTTCGTGGCCGACATATCCTGGAGGCGAACCTATCATTTTTGAAACCGCATGGCGTTCCATGTATTCGGACATATCCACACGGACAAGAGATTTTTCATCGTTGAACATAAATTCAGTCAGAGCCAAAGCAAGCTCCGTTTTTCCCACTCCGGTCGGGCCCAAAAACATGAACG
>MFHL01000003.1:2696-12075 GCA_001778595.1 Candidatus Giovannonibacteria bacterium RIFCSPHIGHO2_02_FULL_44_11 | reverse complement strand
CCGATAGGGCGCTTTTCATCTGCAATGCCGGCACGGCTCCTTCTGATGGATGAAGCGATTTTTACGATAGCCTCGTTCTGACCGACAACGCGTTTTTTTAATTCTTCTTCCATGCTGATAAGTTTTTTTGCTTCCGACTCCAAAATTTTCTTTACAGGTATGCCTGTCCAGCGCGCGACTATATCCGCAATATCATCTTCCGTTATTTCTTCTTTTAATATCCGCTTGTGAAGCTGGAGTTTTTTAAGCTTTCCTTCTTCGGCAAATAATTTTCTTTCAATTTCAGGTATCCGCCCGTATCTTATTTCCGCAACTTTTGCCAAATCGCTTCTGCGCTCGGCAATCTCAGCTTCCTGGCGCAGAGAATCATAGTCGCGTTTTAACTGGCGGATAGAACCTATCGTTTCCTTTTCCGTTTTCCATCGGATTTCCAGGTCGCCGTTTTTTTCCCTCAATTCTTCAATTGCTTTTTGTATTTTTCTTGTTCTTTGTTTGGATTCTCCGCCGGACTCTTTTTTTAAAGCTTCTTTTTCTATTTCCAGTTTCATTATTTCCCGCCTTGAATGTTCAAGCTCATCGGGCATGCTGTCCATCTGAAGGCGCAAAGAAGAAGCCCCTTCGTCTATCAGATCTATCGCCTTATCAGGCAAAAACCGGTCGGTAATGTAGCGCGCGGAAAGATTTACCGCCGCCAAAATCGCCGAATCAGTTATTCTTATGCCGTGATGCAGTTCGTATTTATTTTTGATTCCGCGGAGTATTGAAACCGTGTCGTCCAATGAAGGTTCTTCAACGAATACCGGCTGGAAGCGGCGGGCCAAAGCGGCGTCTTTTTCAATATACTTCTGATATTCTTTTATGGTCGTCGCCCCGATTGCGTGCAGTTCTCCGCGTGCCAGCGCAGGTTTTAGCATATTTGAAGCGTCTATCGCCCCCTCTGCCGCGCCCGCGCCTACCAAAGTATGCACTTCGTCTATGAAAAGGATGGTTTTTCCGGCGGAGCGCTCAAGCTCTTTCATGACGGCTTTCAGACGCTCTTCAAATTCGCCCCTATATTTTGTTCCGGCAACAAGCGAACCTAAATCAAGCGAAATAAGATCTTTATTTTTTAGCATTTCGGGAACGTCCCCGCTCGCGATGCGTTGGGCAAGTCCCTCAACTATCGCCGTTTTTCCGACGCCCGATTCCCCGATAAGCACCGGGTTATTTTTTGTCCGGCGGGAAAGCACCTGCATTACCCTTCTTATTTCGTTGTCACGACCAACGACCGGGTCCAGCTTTTCTTCTAGAGCAAGGCGTGTCAGATTTCTGGCGTATTTTTCCAAAGCTTGATATTTATTTTCCGGCTCTGCATCAGTCACCCTTTGCGAACCGCGCAAATCCGAGAGAGCCCGCAGTATCATTTCACGGTTTATAGCGAAGCTTTGCAAAAGCTCTTTTGCTTTAGAAGGAGCCTCCAATATTCCCAGAAATAAATGTTCGGTTGAAATAAATTCGTCTTTAAGAAAAGCCGCGGCCTTATGCGCTTCTTCGAGAACTTTCGCAAGCTCCGGCGTAAGATATATCTGATGCGACGGCGAAAGGATATTGGTGCGGAGGGTTGAATCAAGGCTGTTCAAAACCATATCTATCAGACCGCCCTGGTCTATTTCCAACTTATCAAAAATAGCCGAAACAATGCCTTCTTCCTGAAAAGACAAAGCCGCCAGAAGATGCATGGCGTCTATTTGCGAAGATCCCCGCTCAATGGCAAGCTCGTGAGCTTTTTTCAGGCCCTCCTGCGCTTTTATTGTGAATTGTGAAAATGGAGGCATATTGTTTGTATTTGACAAATATTGACTTTATTATTTAATAATGATAACATGGCTTTTAGAGTAAATCAAGCGGAAAAGGAGGCAACCGATGATGTTATGGCATGTTGCGTTTGGTGCAGCATTTGTTGCTTTTGCAGCCTTGACAAGTACACGAAATAAAAAAATTGCAGCTATAACCTTTCTGGCTATGCTGGCATTAGAATCAATAATATTTTATCTCAGCCAATAAACTCTCATTTGAGGGTTTTTTGTTACTTTAACTTTTATTTTCTTTCTTCAAGCGCAACATCAACATTTATCTCGTTTCCGCTTCTCAAAATCTTGAGCATTACTTTGTCGCCGACTTTGCGTTCTGCGATAAGCTTGCCCAAAGCATTGTCCTTCGCAATCTTTTTACCTCCGAACTCAAGAATAATATCATTTTCCGCGATGCCCGCTTTCTCAGCGGGAGAACCCGCTGAAACCGCAGGTTCCGCAAAAGTCCCTTTTATTACAAGTGCGCCGTAGTCAACCGCGAGTTTGTTTTGCTCTTTTATTTCAGGAGTTATCGTAACATATCTGACTCCAAGAAATGGATAAGTTATTTTTCCTGTATTTTTAACGCTGTTGATAGATTGTTTTATCTGGTTTATCGGTATGGCAAAACCGACGTTTTTAATATCTTCGGTTATAACGGCATTCAGTCCGACAACCTCGCCTTTCAAATTCAAAAGAGGTCCGCCTGAATTTCTCAGGTTAACCGTGACGTCGGTTTGAATTGTACTGTTTGAATCTTCAGATCCGGAAACCGGCAGTAAGCGCGAAAATCCGGAAATAATACCTACGGAAACTGAATTTTTAAATTCTCCCGAAGTATTCCCGATAATAATGGCCGTTTGCCCCATTCTGACAGAATCTGAATCTCCAAGCGTGACGAACGGATAATTTGTCCCTTCAACTTTTAATACCACTATATCGTTTAAAGAGTCCCGCGCCAAAACTTTAGCCGGCAATTTTTTCCCGCCGCTTGTAACAACCGTATATTCCGCCGCAATATCATCAACAACATGCTTATTTGTAAGTATTAATCCGTCTTTGCTGATAAAAAATCCGCTGCCCGCAGATACCTGCGAAGCAACAATACCGACAACCGACGGAGAAACTCTGCTGACAATATCTCCTATCAAGACATCGCGCGCTGTGGCGCTTATCTCAAGCTGTTTCATTTCGTCAATCGGCAAAGGAGTTAAAGGGGCTACCCCGATACTGCGCTCAATAACCTTTTGTATGGTTTGCGTAATCGGAGGGGGCGCCTGGTTCATCAGAGTGACGGACACAATGCCTGTAACAAGCGCTGTCATAAAGCTTACGAGCAACACCAGAAGTATGAACTGATATTTTGTCATGTTCTCCATGACTTAATATTAAACTACGGCCTCTACTCTTTCAACCCCGGCCACTTTTTCTTTTAAGATTGTTTCAATGCCCGCTTTCAAAGTTAAATTAGAAAGAGGACATCCTTTGCAGGTTCCCTGAAAACGCACCGAAACCACGCCTCGCTCAAATCCGATAAAATCCAAAGACCCCAAATGCATTTTGAGCATCGGCTTAATTTCTTTTTCCAGCACTTTTTTGATCTTTTCTTCCACTTACTCTGAGTTTATCGGAGAGTTATTTTTTCAGGAAGAACAGACTGTATTCGGAAATCCGGTGGTCAACGAATTGCCAATTGATGTTTTTGAAAAACGCTTCAATGTACGCTTTGCGGGCGGTGGCATAATCTATAAAATACGCGTGTTCATAAACATCCATTATAAGCAATGAAATCATATTCCACGGCGCGCCTTGGTTATGCGAATCGCAAAGGACATTTTTTAATTTTTTCTCGTCTAAGTCATATCCCAAAACAACCCAGCCCCTTGCGCAGAGACCCATCGCTTTAAATTCACGCTCCCAGTTTTCGTACGAGCCAAAGTCGCGTACGAACATTTCTTTGATTTTACCGGAAGGTTCTGCTTGCCCTCCGCTCGCCGAAGGGGTCATATTATCAAAATAGCCTTCGTGCAGTTTTACACCGTTTAACGCGAAGGTTTCTTCCATTTTAAGCTCACGGAGGTCGGAATATGAAGCATTCGCAGTGGAAAGATTAACGGTTTTTAATTTCTCCTCTATTTCCCCTATTTTTTTAACATATCCCGCATAAAGCACATCGTGGTGCTCTTTTAGTTGCTTCTCCGATAATCCATCGAGCTCATTATACTTTAATGGTTTTATTTCTCGCATATTTTATATTTTAGTTATTAATCCGGATAAATTTGGTTGCCGTTTTCGTCGTATAAAATTATGGCCTTGGTCGGGCAGGATTGCGCGGCGAGTAAAATTGTTTCGTTATCCGCGCCGTTTGGGTCAACAACAAAAGCCTTATTCTCTCCGTCCAGCGCGAAAACTCCAGGGGCTATCGCAACACAGCTCGCCGCTCCGATACAAAGATCTCTGTCTACGTATATTTTTGCTATTTTTTTATCCATAATATTTATCCGCGTAAAAGCGAATAAGCTGTTCAATTTCAGTAATAAGCTCAGGAGTCGAACCCACGCCGACCTTGAGCTTTTTTTGTACTTCTTCCAAGGTTTGCGCGCCCTCCAAAACCGCTTCTTCGATATCTTTATCCGTGATATTGAGCCGTGAATCAACAACCCTCGCGCCCTCTATGACAATTCTACTATTTTGTCCGGTTTTGCGGAAGTAGTCGTTTGCCGTTTTCTGGAACGCTTTGTCCGCGAGTACCGAACAATGTATCTTGCGGTTGGGAAGTCCTCCCAAACGCATCATAACGTCCTGCGGACGCACTTTCATCGCTTCATCGAGAGTCATTCCACCGTTTTCTGTCAGCATTACCGAATAAATAGATGTCGCCGCTATCGCGCTCGCACACCCAAACGTTTTCCATTTCAGTTCAGCAACCTTTTCGTTTGTCTTATCAACTTTCATCCACATCTCCATCATGTCCCCGCATGCCGGCGACCCCACCATTCCCCGCGCGTCAAATTCGTTTTCGTCTTTCGGTTTCTCCATCAGTAAATTTCGCGGATGAAAAAAATGGTCTTTTACAATATCCGTATAATACCAGTTCTCTCCGGTATACTGGTTGATGACGTCTATATCTTTTTTATCAGCCATAATTATTTATAACTCTTACTCTTCGCCTTAACCCGTAAATTCTCCCCCGCGAAGGCTTCGGGGTGCGACATGCTTTTTGCATTCATATCTATTGAAACCGGGGAGACTTTACGGAGCCATTCGACGGTGGCCGGCAAAACTTCTAAAACCTTGTCTAATTCTTCTTTTGTAGTTGAGCGGCCCATTGTAAATCGCATTGAGCTGTGAGCAAATTCATACGGTTTCCCGAGCGCCAAAATGACATGCGACGGATCTAATGATTCAGAAGTGCATGCGGAACCTGTTGAAAACGAGACGCCTTTAGCATCCATATAAAGCACCAGCGACTCCCCTTCTATATCCAAAATGGAAACATTTATATTGTTCGGCAGTCTTTTTGTGGCATGGCCGTTCAAAACAACTTTTGGGATTCTCTTAATAACTTCTTCTATGAAATAGTCTCGAAGAGATACTAACCGCGCCGCCTCTGCTTCGTGTTCGGTTTGAGCGATTTCAAAAGCTTTAGCAAGACCAACAATTAACGGAATATTTTCTGTGCCGCTTCTCATCCGTATTTCCTGCCCTCCGCCGATGATTTGCGGTTTTATTTTGACTCCCCCTCTTTTATATAAAAATCCTACACCTTTCGGCCCGTAAATTTTTGAGGCGTTAACCGTCATCAAGTCCACGCCAAGATTATTTACATTCAAATCCAAATACCCGGCCGCCTGACAGGCGTCGGTGTGAAAGTAAGGGTATTGCTTGCCGAATGTCTCTGTATCAAATTTTGAAAGACACGGATATTTTTCTGCTGAAAAATTCCTCGTGCTCGCGCCAGTCGCGCTCACAAGGTCTTTCAAAACTTGCTCCTTCGCCATTCGGAACTCTTTAATAATTTTCCCAATCTCCGCAATCGGCTGAATTGTTCCAATTTCATTATTCGCGTACATTATTGAAACCAACACGGTTTCGGGTCGAAGTGCTTTGCGTAAATCTTCGGGGTTTACAATACCATCTTCGCCGACATCCAAGAAAGTTACATCAAACCCCTCGCGTACCAACTGTTCACAAGGAGTAAGAACCGCATGATGCTCAAATTTGGTTGTGATGATATGATGACGCGCCCCGTCCGGGAAGAAGTCCGACTTCCCCGGGAAGTCGGACTTCGAGGAGGGCGAGGCTACTGCCTTCGCAACCCCAAACACCGCCAGATTGTCCGATTCGGTGCCTCCGGAAGTAAAAATTATTTCATCGGTCTTTGCGCCGATAAGCTTTGCTATCGTTTCGCGAGATCTTTGCATTTCATTCTTTGCTTTCCTTCCTTCTTCGTAAAGCCCTCCGGCATTCCCAAAATTCTCATTCCAAAAAGGCGCCATCGCCTTGGTTACGCGCTTATCTACCGGAGTTGTCGCCGCATGATCTAAATAAATTCTTTTCATAATTATTTTTTAACTATACGGTTTATCGGACAAACATCAAACGGGCGTTCAAAAAAATTAATAACATCGGCGGCCGATGCCTCAGCTTTAACCAGCTTGTAACCGCCTCCCAAACCACGTCTAGAATCAAGCCATCCGGCCTGTTTTAATTCCTGTGCCACTTTCTCCATATATGAAGGCGGAAGCGAGTGTTCGCCCGCAATCTTTTTTGCGTCTAAATAAGCCCCGTTTGAGGCCTTTAAACTCTCCACTAAAACCAGACCATAATCTAATTTCTTATTTAACATAAATCGGACACTAATAGTCCAATTATACTATGGGGATAATTAGAGTCAATCTCCGGTAAAACAATTTGTGTTACAATTAGAAACTTTGTTTGTGGAGGAATAAAATACATCTTTCAAATTATTAAGATTGTAGAAACTGTCATACAGACAAAAAATTTGACATTTAAGTATTGTTGTGCTACCTTCCTAGTAGTTTTGAAATAGGGAGGGTTTAAGATGAAGAACAATATAAGAAGAAAACCGAGAAAAACACGAAAATGCGGTATATGTAGCCGAGCAATAACGGCTCGCACATTCAAAACCAACAATGGAAGCTGTTATAGCAACATCTGCAAATCAAGAATGCGAAGGAACCGCGAATGGAGTAAAATGCCTGGCATGAATATCGGTGACTGGGAATAATTTTTTCTGCCTAGACTCGCCGAGATTTCCATACTAGCATGCCCAGCAGATAATCTTTTAATTAAGGAGGGTGACATGAGTACTTTGATTGCGATTGCCGTATTACTAATCTTGTTTTCCGTCTACTGGAAACGCACTGGAAGAAAGTGTTCTGACTGCGGAAGCTCATTCACAATCATTCAACGGCCACCGAGGTACCTCTCAATTTCCGATGATTGCATCCGTATTGGTAAGCATATTTTTCTCGCCACCATGGTTCACCACGAACCGTGGTATTTTTTACTCTTTTTTCTAATAATTATACCTTCTTCTGAAACAGCATCAATGCCCCTATCAGAAACCACGCTGTTAGCGCCATTATTGGGATGTTTATGTACCCGAAATCAACAAAATAAATTTTCGCGCAAGATACAGCCGCGGCCGAGCACGGAAGCGCGGATAAATTGAATATGAGCCCATAATTTTGATAAATCGCTATCGCGCCCCCGAAAGCCGTAAGTGCCATTACGATATTTTTAACGTAATAGTTCTTCCAGGCGGCTATGCCCAAAATTAAAACTGCCGGAAACATGAAATAACGCTGGTACCAGCAGAGAGAGCACGGAATATAATTCAGCACATTTGAAAAATATAAACTTCCTAAGATTGCCGAAAGCCCGGCCAAAAAAGCAAGAAGCGCCGCATACTTTTCAACGAAACCGGCAATCCGCCGTTCGTCAGTAATATATACCCATAGCAAAATTACTACGAGTATTTGCGCAATTATTGTAAGGAATGAAATAAACAAGGTCATATTTTATTCCGGCAAAGCGCAGCCGGTTTTTGCGGAAAGATCTGCTAAAGAAACTTCGCCTTCTTTCCGCTCGCCGTCTGCAAAATCCCAGGTCGGATAGCTCTTTATATTTTTATCATTACATACCTGAAGCTGGCCCCTGCCGTTGGGGAAAGAGCACTCCACATAAGGCAAAAGCTTTGCCGAACTTCCGAACAGTTTTTTTTGAGCCTGACAATGCGAGCACCAGAACGCGCCGTAAAATATCGTGCCTTTCTCTTTTAAACACAACGCAAAACTATCAAGTTTTCCCGATGCGCCGCCTCCTCTGAACGCGAAATAAAACCAAGCCGCCAGAACAACGGCTCCCGCTATTAGGATAAAAAATATTTTTCCTTTTGTTTTTGTTCTCATAAAATCAGTCGTTTTGTTTGTAAATTTCAACTCCTTTTTTCATAATCTGCCACGCCTTTTTCCATCCGATAAGTGTTGCCCAATAGTGCAATGAAACAGCCATTTTAATTAGCCACGGGACAAATCCTTCTAACCGCAGACCGTTTGATTCCAAAAGAGCAAATCTCCCGCCAAGCGGAGCGATAACACCGGAATTGTGCGGTTTGTATTTCAAAAGCGGTTTCTTTAAAATAACGCGCTTGATATTCTCGGCAACGTATTTCGCTTCTCTTAACGCAACCTGTGCCGTCATCGGCAATGATTTGCCGGTTGCTTCGTCAACGCAATAAGTACTGTCCCCGGCCCCGAAAACATTTTCATACGGCTCTATGCGGAGATTTTTATCCACAATCACGCATGAAGCTTTTTCAAGCTTTACTCCGAGAAGTTCATGTGAAAGGTCGCTAGCCTTCACTCCTGCCGTCCATATAAGCACATTATACGGAATTTTTTCTCCTGTGCCAAGAACCACTTCGCCGTCGCTGACATCTTTGATGGGACTCTGAAATTTGAATTTAACCCCCAGACTGCTTAACCTTTTAGCCGCTCTTTTAGAAATCCACGAACTCGCTCCTCCCAAAAGCTTGTCGGAGGCGTCCACAATAATGCATTCAAAACTGCCGTCCGGCCTTCCGTGGATAGCTTCCAATTTTTTAAAATAACCCATCATTTCGCCTGCAAGCTCGCAGCCCGTAAAGCCTCCCCCGCCGATGATTATTTTTACCTGTTTGTTTTTCGGCGTATTGGCGAACGCCTCGTCAACCGCATTCCTTATCTCCAGCGCGTCAAAAAAGTTTTTTAGCGGCAATCCTCGCCCCATTAAACCCTTGTTCCCGAAATAATTAGTCTCGCTCCCCGCGGAAAGCACAAGAATGTCATAAGGGTGTTTTTTACCCTTTTCAAGAACGACCTCGCGCGCATTAAAATCCACGTTCAATACTTTATCTTCCAAAACAGTGACATTCATCTCATCCGTAAAAATATCTTCCAGCGGATAGATAGCAGAAGATTTCAAATCAAAAAAATCCAGAGGCAAAGGCCCTTGGCCGAAAGCTTCCGGCAAATGCGCGGTCG
>MFHL01000003.1:0-2654 GCA_001778595.1 Candidatus Giovannonibacteria bacterium RIFCSPHIGHO2_02_FULL_44_11 | reverse complement strand
TATCTATCAGCGTAATATGGATATTTTTTCTTAAACCTTCGTGCCATCCGGCCAAAATCTTAGCAATCCTCGCACCGCTAAATCCCCCGCCGACAATTACGATTTCCTGGTTCATGTAGGTATTATATCATAAGTGAGCCACCTCCCAGATTCGAACTGGGGACCTTCGCTTTACAAAAGCGTTGCTCTACCAACTGAGCTAAGGTGGCATTCCTCTCCGACGCTTCGGTCGGAGCTCCAACTACATTATATCAGTTTTAGATGAAACGTCGGAGTTTCCGTTCTTCTCTTTTATTCCGCGGATGAGATGCGTTGTTTTCAAAAGCCTGTTTTCTATGCGCATGAACCAAATGCGGAGATTCTGCAGAGATTTTTCAATAAAAACAAATGAGCGTTCCCGCAGATGTGCATGCCATAAATTTGAAGTTTCTTTTTGCAGGACCGCCATGAATTGCGCGAAATTTGAAGTGTAAAAAAGTTCCCTGTTCCTCCTCGCAATGACAAGCATGCCGACGGCAGAGAACAAAAATAATGTAAAATAGAAAAACATATTGTTTTAAAGTTCGTATCTTACAAAACGTACAACCTCTATTTTTTCTCCGAATTTGCCTATGGCGCGCTTTATCAGCTCTTCAACGGTAATAGCGGGATCCTTTACGAAATACTGTGATAAAAGCGATGTGTCGCGGAAATGGGCCTCGAGCTTGCCCATCACTATCTTCGCGGTCATCTCGGGCGTTTTTCCCAAGCTGCCGGCTTCAGTCATAAAAAGCCTTTTTGCCTCTTCGCGGGCTTCTTCGGAAATAGACTCCTGATTCACATATCCCGGATTCATAGCCGCAATGTGAAGGGCGATATCGTGCGCCAAAGCATGAAATTCTTCGTTTCTTGAAACGAAATCCGTCTCGCTCCTTATTTCCAGCATTACCCCGACACGCTTATTACCGTGGACATAAGTTTCAATTATTCCGGCTCCCGTGGTACGCTCGGACTTTTTTGCGGCGAGAGCTTCGGATGATTTTTTGAGCAGTGCCATTGCCTTATCCGCGTCTCCGTTCGCTTCATCAAGGACTTTTTTACAAAGCATCATTGACGCCCCTGTAAGCTGGCGAAGTCTTTTAACCTGATCGCTTGAAACTGGCATAAATTTTTATTTATTTTACCGGCTCTGCGGGCTTAACTTCTTTTGTCCCCGCTTCATAAGCGGCGGCTAAACGTTCCAATATCAGAGATACCGATGAAGCTGAATTGTCATTGGCAGGAATGGGGAAAGAGACTCCTCTCGGGTCACAGTCGGTATTTAAGAGGGCGACGACAGGAATTTTCTTTCTCTTTGATTCCGAAAAAGCAGTGCTTTCTTCTTTGGGGTCTACGATGACCACGGCTTCCGGCAGGAATTTTAAATTTTTGATGCCTCCCAGCATCCTCTGAAGCTTCCTTAGTTCCGTCATTTTAAGAAGCTTTTCTTTTTTCACGTATTTATCAAAACCCCCCGCCTCTTTTTCACTTTCAAGATTGGCCCAATAAGCAAGGCGTGCCTCGATTATTTTGAAATTCGTAAGAGTACCGCCCAGCCAGCGCTCATTTACGTAGGGAGCCCCCAGTTTTTTGGCGGTCTCCGCGATTACTGATGCCGCTGCCGGCTTGGTTCCCACCCAAAGAACCGTTTTTTTATTAGCACCCAATTTGTGCAAATAATCCTCCGCGTCTTTCAGCTTTTTAGCGGTGCGCTCAAGATCAAAAATCTCCACATTGTTGCGGCTGCCGAAAATATATTCTTTCATCTTCGGGTGTCTTGTCGATTTCCCATATCCCAAATGCGCGCCGGCAGAAAAGAGAGTTTCTATCTCGGAGCTTGTCGTCTGCCCGCCTATTTCTTCAGTTACACTTTGCATATGGTTCAAAGTATACCAAAAGCCCCAAGTATTGCAAGTCCGCGGGAAGTCTGCTAAAATAACCTTTATGAAACAGGGTATTCATCCGAAATACTATGCAACTAAAGTAGAATGCGCCTGCGGCGCGGTTTTTGAGGTCGGGGCGACTAAAGAGAAAATGTCCGTGGAAATATGCTCAAATTGCCATCCTTTCTATACAGGCAAAGAAAAGCTTATTGACGCTGCCGGCAGGGTTGAGAAGTTCCGCGCGCGAGCGGCAAAAAAGACCGTTACTGTAAAAAAGTCCGCCCAAGGCGGATCGGCCTTGGGCCGAAAAAAATAACTTATGGACACCCAACTCCAAAAAAAACTTGAGGAAGCCCTCAAGGAGTATGATTCCATGGAAATGGATGTTGCCGAGAGCTTCAAATGGCCGCGTGAAAAAGCCATCCGTTTCGGCGAGCTTTCAAAAGTAAAAGTTCTTATGGAAGAGTACAATTCCGCCGTTCCAGCACGAAAAAAAGATATTGAACAAAAACTAAGCGGAATGTTCGGCGTAGGAGGCTCCGCGGAAAAAAATAAAGCTATTCTGGAAATACGGGCCGGCGTCGGAGGCAATGAAGCCGCGCTCTTTGCAGCCGACCTTTTAAGGATGTATCAGAGCTATGCCCAGAAACGCGGGTGGGAATTTGTTTTGATAGATGAATCAAAAAACGACCTCGGAGGATATAAGGAGGTCGTCTACGAACTCCGCGGGAAAAATGTTTATCATCTTTTGAA
>MFHL01000002.1:421-12110 GCA_001778595.1 Candidatus Giovannonibacteria bacterium RIFCSPHIGHO2_02_FULL_44_11 | reverse complement strand
CTTTGTATAAGAAAGGGTTCAGAACTCACGCTGGCAAACGATTGGCACACAGCAAGATGATAGAGATACTCAAGAATCAGTTTTACTACGGAGAGATGCGATGGCGAGGATTGGTAGGTGTAGGAAAACATAAACCTCTCATCACTAAAGAAATATGGGAGCGTACCCAGCTGGTCATGGCCGAACACAATCGCTATGCCTGCCGTCGGCAAAAATTCAATTTCATATTACGAGGTCTGACTTACTGTGCGATCTGCGGACAAAGATACACCGCCGAACATCACCCAAAGAAAAACAAATCATACTATCACTGTAACCGGTCCGGTGATCAGATTAAATGCTCGGACAAATACGTGGAAGTCTGGGATTTGGAACAGCAGATCGCTGACCTTTTCAAACTGATTGAATTTACCCCCACATTCGTAGGGCGAATGGTCGCAAAGATAGAAAAAATATACAGTGGTCGCAAGGAAGTCATAAACAAAGATAAGAAAGGGCTGAATACGCAAAAGATGATACTCGAAAAGAAACGTGATACGGCCGAGGAGAAATTATTCGGTGGATTGATTTCCGATGACGACTTCACTCGAATCAAAGTGAAGATAAAAGAAAAGGTCGAAGGAATACAAGACGAACTATATGCTCAAGATAAGAAACTCAACATGCGGATTGATGAACTCCAAGATATTTTGCTCTTTGTGAGAAACGCATACGAGGCCTACAACAAAGCTCCAGACGAAATGAAGCGATTATTCCTTGGCCTCTACTGGGAACGATTTGAGGTTACTGATAAGAAAGTGGTGACCGTCATACCCAGTCCGATTATAAGAGCCTTGATGCAAGCCGAAGGCCTGATCTTCACCGAGAAATACAAAGAATGCCAGAAACCACGAATCGTGACCGACACGGCAGTAGAGTTTACACCGGTGATCACTGGCAAATCAAAACCCTTAGTCGCCCCTAAAACACAAAAATCCCGACGTAATGCCGAGATTCCTGTGATGGTATCCAATGAACCTTCCGCAGTTATATTAGATACCGTCTGGGGTGCCTAGAGAGGATCGAACTCTCGTTACCGCTGCCACAGAGCGGTGCTTTACCACTAAGCTATAGGCACCATATTACTATCAATGACTAGTCTGCTGCTGCTGCCTGGAAAGATAAACCTTTGCCGCGCTCTTACCTAACTGTCTAATTATATTTTCGTAATCCTCCAAGCCTTCTTCGGGATCCGGGATTATAGGAATCAATACATCAGCCCCCAGATATCCGTCAATATCATTCTCATTATCCACACGCTTGTGATTAAAGGAAACAAGATTCATCCCCGGCTTTTCATCATCTACTTCAATAAAAGCATCCATTTTCTTGCCAAGATCAACTACAGAGTCAACCATTGTAAAAATCTTAACTTTTTTTTCGTCTTTTATACCGGCCTCTTCAACAAATACCCTTCTTAAGTCCCGAGGAAAACGCTTTTGAGGATTTATCGGATCATATGGCTGAAATTCTTTTATTACTTTAATTGCGCAATCCCAATACGCTTCTCCGATTTTGCCGGTACACTTTTTGATACCTTTTTCATAATCCGGATTATTAACCTTTACGCGCCCCAAAAGGAAAAGTTCGGAAAGTTTCCCGTCTTTTTCTTCGTGACCGCCGCGGCGCGACATTCCTTCGTACATTTCCAGAATATAGCATAAATTTCATTTTTTTGCTAGTATGTTTAAATTGAAATAAATACGCCGTGGTAGCTCAGTGGCAGAGCAGACGCCTGAAGAGCGTCGTGTCGGGTGTTCGATTCACCCCCGCGGCACTGCTACGCTAAAGCTTCGCAGTGCGCGCACTTTATAAATGTGTACATTGCAAAGCACAAGCGCGCTTAGCTCAGTGGTAGAGCGACCCGTTTACACCGGGTAGGTCCGGGGTTCAATCCCTCGAGCGCGCACACTGAAAATAAAAATGCTTCCATTGCGGAGGTATTTTTATTTTCAGGAGACGCGTACTTTGAAGATTGAACCGCTGGCCGCAGGCGCCGAAGAGGCGCCGTAGGTTTCGAGCTCCGGCAGGAGCGAGAGGCAATCCCTCGAGCGCGCACATCATAATGAGAGGTGTTATGCGACCGAGTTGCTTGACGCTCTGGCGTGACCACGAGGGCAGGCTTTTATTTCTCTAAGTATTTTTTTCTTCGGCTAAACTTATCCACAGTATGATTATTCTTAGTTTTCTGTATAAGTGTAAAAAAACGCTATAATAAAAACATGAAAAAGGCAATAATTATCGTCGTTGCAATATCTGTATTATTACTCGGCGGCTTTATATTATTGGACAAATCTACCAAAAAAGGACTCGAAACCCTTAATGCAGAAAAGGCGAGGGTGGAGGCAGAGAAACAAAAGACTCAGGAAAAAATCGAAGGCATTACTGTAAACATCGCTCTTTTAGATATCGCCGAGTTAATTGATGAGTGGTATATCGCTGGAAATAAAACAAGATTTGAAAACGATAAAAATAATCTTACTAAAGTAGAAATGGTAATCTCGAATCTAAAAAGAAATAATAACATCGAGGCTGAATATTATATTTATACAACTGCACAAAATACGGTTGTGAGAGTAAGAAAAATTGGCGCAAATTCTTTTTATTGTTTAGACAGCATACAAAAACAAGAGCAAGTAATTTCAAATAATGCCACATTTAAATCATCTACTGCTTGTTCAGGTCAGCCGTTACCATGATATTAAAAATTTAAATTAAATCTATGCCAGAAAAAAAGAAATCGGCAAGTTGGTATATCGCGGCTACGCATTGGCTTACATCAGGCTTTGTAATTCCGTTTATATTAACATTTGTAATTGCGTTGATATTGGGTTTGATTTTTGGCGCAGATGTTACGAAAGGAGCAAGTTTGATTGCTTTATCTTTGATCGTATACATGCCATTGATCTATTGGTTAGGAGTAATGTATTCTGCACGCTACATCAATAAAAAATATTTTATTGAAAACAAAAATGAAATTGCAAAATTAGCAACGCTGTATCTCGCCATTGTAGGTGGCGGTTTTCGTGTTTTGCAGATTTTAAATGGCTCAGGATTAACATTCGAACATATCGGATTTTTCTTGGCGATAATTGCGTTCTATATTGCTAGTAAAAAATATATTTATAACACCGCCACAATAGATACTACGCCGCAAAATTCAGTAGCCGGAGTCAATTAAAAAAATCTAAACCAAATTTATTTTCTCTCTGTAATAGCGGTTTTATTGTGCTATGATTTTTACTATGGAAGAACAAAACTTGCCACAAGATTACATTCTGTTTAAACACTACCTAAATTTGCTTGAAGCGCGCATAGCGCAAACCGAACTCCAAAAAAAGAAAATAGATTCTTTATTGTTTAAGGATAATGGTAAAAAAGTTGAAGACCCATTTGTCTTTGATACTGGTGGCGGAAATTTGTATGTGCCGAAAGAGAACTATAAAAGCGCTGCTAGCTATCTCAACCCATTCAGAAGGAGCTTGCGGTTATTTAGCAAAGAACTGGGGTTTTCATCAATTAGTCGCGGCTCGTTTATGTCCGTTATATTATCAAATTTTGTCCTAGCGTTTGGGGTCATTTTTTGGGGGTGGAACATTATCGAGTTTATTACGATATCAATAATTGAAATCTATATCTCTACGGTCGTTGGTTTATTTAGTCTTGGTATTCTTAACAACTTCCTTAAACCAGTAAATTTAATAAAAATAATTTTTTATGCGCTGGCCTTTATGATTCTCGGTTTTTTGGAGCTGCTTATTTTGGGCGTGTTCGCCGGAATGAATATTGATCTAAACTTACCCATTTTTTTACCCATTTTAAATGCTATCTCAGCTTTGTATTGGGCGATCCTTATATTACTGATAAATCACATAATATTTCTATTTACCTTGTTAATACATAAAGCTGAAACAAAAATAGAAGTTTCTGATTCATTTTTTGATGAAATAACTCGCCGTTATTTCATTTTACAAATATTTACCTTTTTTATAGGCCTGATTCTCGCCACCGCTCCTTATTCGACAAATTTAAAAAGGCTTGTCGTTTTTATAATTTTACTTAAAACTTTTATCGATGTTTTCTTTAGACTGAGATGGAAATCCGCCACCCCGGAAGTTTCTTTATAATCTGCCACTTTGCACTAGCAAAGCCCAAAAACCCGCAAAAATTGATTCCTAATTGAAAAGAAAATTTCGCGCGGGCCCACTTCAAAATTAAGAAATTTTTACGGGTTTTGGGAGCGAGCGTAGCGAGCAAGGCGGAACTACCTTAGCTCAAGAATTTCTGATAAAGTGAGTTCGAGCTGAATTGTAAACGGCCACCCTTTTATCTGTTAAAAACAAATGTCGGGTACTTTCAGCACACATTTCGACAGACTCAGTGCAAGTCTAATATTTGATCAGGGATTCTATTTTATATCCTGAAAGTTTTTTGCGTCCGCCCAAAGGAAGTTCCAGCAAAAAAGCGGCGCCTATTATTTTTCCGCCGAAATGCTCCGATAATTTTATCGCTGCCTCCGCAGTTCCTCCGGTGGCCAGCACGTCATCTATCACAAGCACCCGCTCACCTTTTTTTATTGAATCAATATGCATCTCAAGCGAACCTTTGCCGTATTCCAAATCGTGTTCTCTTAAAATTTTCTCCCACGGAAGCTTCCCTTTTTTCCGTACTATTACCATCCCCGCGTTCAATATATATGCCACCCCAGCCGCCAATAAAAACCCGCGCGCATCAATGCCCACTACTTTATCTATTTTTTCATCTATAAAAAAATCTGCCAGCCCGTCGATACTGGCGCGGAAAGTTTCTTTATCTTCCAAAAGCGGTGTAATATCTTTAAATTTAACACCGGGCGTCGGAAAGTCCGCCACTTCCCTTATTTTAGCCTTGAAATCGGGGTTATTTGAGCTCATATTACTATTATATAACGCAGAAACACCGAAGTATTTTCATTTGGCGCCCGCCTTAAGAAAACCATAAAGAGCTTCATAACTTTCCTGAAACGTAAAAATATCATTATGACCGGCCCCTTTTATAATCACGAATTCTTTATTTTTTGAATTTATTTTTTCAAAAAGTTTTTTGCCGAATTTTATCGGAATAATATCATCTTTGTCGCCGTGAATGAGCATTGTCTTGCCGTCAAAATTTTTTAATAAATCGGCGTTCACGAACGCGTTGTCCAGCATCAGACTTAGCGGATAAAACCAAAATTTAGTTCCGGCAACATCCAAAAGGCTGGAGAACGGTGATATAAAAAGTAATTTATCCGGCTTATCCAACGAAACATGATACGAACCTGCGCCGGTGCCTATGCTTTCCGCCGCAACTATTATTTCCGAAAAATCATGCTCACTCAAAAACCCCACAACGTGTTCGGCGTCTTTTTTGACCGATTCATTTGATGGTTTTGTATCATCGTTTGAATATCCGGCGTATTCGGGAACTATAAAAGAATATCCGAAGTTTTCAAAAATATCCGCCAGATATGAGCGGTCGCAAGCCGATCCCGCATTGCCATGATAAAAAACCACCGCTTTAGGTCCGTTATTTTTAAAATACATCCTTGTTCCGTTGTAGTCCGTTTTTTCGGCAGAGAGAAAACCCTGACACGAGGCAAAATCCTGCGGATACGGCTGGTAAATAATCTTCTCCTGAAAAAAATACAAAAACGTCCCAAAACAAAAATAAAACAATAAAAAAACCAAAAGCGCGGTTCTGTCTCTCTTGGTATTCAAAAATAGAAATTTCATTTGTGCGCAGGGGGGGACTCGAACCCCCAAGCCTTGCGGCGTACGCACCTCAAGCGTATGCGTGTACCAATTTCGCCACCTGCGCAGGTAACTCCTAGATAATAACAAATAAAATAAATTTATTCAGCCTCCTCTTTTCCCTTTGGCGCCTCTGCCGCTTCCTTTGCGGCAATTTCGGCGCGGCGGGCTTCTGCGAAACTGACACGGACGGATTTCATTTTTTTACGGATGTCGCGGGCCGCTCTTTCACGGACATAATAAAGCTTTGCGCGTTTATATTTGGCGCGCGACTTAATCTCTATTTTATCAATATCCGGCGAATACAAAGGGAATATCCTTTCCACGCCGACCCCGCTGATGATTTTGCGCACCGTAAAAGTGGCGCCGGGCTCAACTCCGTGTTTTCTGCCCAAAACCAGCCCCTCAAAAGCCTGAATGCGGGTTTTGTCGCCTTCTTTTACTTTTTGGTATACGCGGACCGTGTCTCCCGCGCGGAAATCCAGCTTTTTGCGGACTTCTGAATTAACAGGAGTGTAAATTAAATTCAATGTCGGCATGGGGAAAATTTAGCATAAGTCAGACGCCTAAGCAAGTCAGATGAGTTCCTAAACGGGTTTTACGGCATTTTCGGCATGGTCTCCGAGCGTAGCGAGAAGCGAAAATGGCAAGCAACCCTCGGAGTCCCGCGCTGGCGGGACGAGAATGAGTTTAGGAACTTAGCGGACTTGCTTTAATGCTTCCTCCAAATCTTCGGGCAAGTCGGCCTCCAAACGGAGACGGGAACCCTCCTTCGCTGAAGCTTCGGAGGGCGCAGTAAATTCAATGGCGGCGGCGTGCAAAAATTGCCTTTTCAATCCGCCAGGACAAACGAAGCGTTTCCCGGCATAAAGCTTATCGCAGACAACCGGATGGCCGATGGCCGCGAAATGCGAGCGTATCTGGTGGGTGCGCCCCGTCTTGGGATAAGCCTCAACAAGAGTAAATCCTTCCATTCTTTTTTTTGCTTTATACTCCGTAACCGCTTCCCTTACCTTTCCCCTTTGTTCGCCTATGGCCACGCGCTTTAAGGGAGTTTTCTTGCTCCTGCCGATTGCCAGGTCAATTATGCCTTCCTTATCTTTTACCTCCCCCACAACCAACGTTAAATAAGTTTTTTTAATTTCGCGGTTTTGGAACATTTTTTTTAAATATTCCTGCGTTGCCATGTTTTTTGCGAATAAAATTATACCCGAAGTGTCTTTGTCCAGACGGTGCACAGGTAAAAGATCCGGCCGAGCCCCAAGCACCCAGTCAAAATTTACCCCATACGGCTTATTTATCGCGGCTAAATTATTGTCTTCATATATGATTTCGGGTTGCGCGTTCATTATTTCAATGCTAACCTCCTATCAGAAAGGATGCAACGCAAATGAAGAACAAAGAGTTTTTGTGTTCGGACTTAGGGAATGTCATTGTAAAATTTGACAGCTCGCACTTAAAACGCATCTTGAAAAGAAAATCTGATTTTGACGGGTTTCTGAAAGATTATCTCGATTTTGACAAAGGCAAAACAGAATATTTGCTCAATTTATTCAGGGACACAAGAAAATATTTCCGAAAAGACGTCGTGTTCACGGATTTTGTATTGGCATTTAAAAACTGTCTTGTCGGTATCAACGAACGGGTTTTCAATATTTTATTGCGCATAAAAGAAAGCGGGCACGCAAAATTTATCTGCATTACGGACAACAACGAGTTTTGTATTGCTTTGACTGCGCTTTATTATCCGGAAGTTTTTCATCTTTTTAACGAAAACGGCGTAGACCGGTGGATTGTTTCTAACGAAATAAAATCATTGAAAATAAGCACGATGCCGTTCGTCATGGCAGCCTCCAGATATGGAGCTTCTCCGGACAAATCCGTTTTTCTGGACGACCGTCAGGAAAATCTGAACTCGGCGATAAAACACGGCTACAGCCAGGATTCTTGTTTTTTGATTGAAGCCGAAAACAAAAAAAATCAGGTCAAATTGGAGCATTTTTTGGATAAACACTTTCCTCCCACAGCATAGGGAGGATTATTTTTTGCCCAGATGATGATATAATCAAAACATGGCACCTAAATATAACATTGTCCTTATAATTGCGCTTTTTATAGCAGTCAGCTTTGTGGGAATCCGGTATTTTGACGCAAAAACAGGATTGCCTGTTACCTCACGGCAAATCGCCGATAATTCCGAAGCCAAACAATATCATATAGTTTTTTTGGTCACCTCGCCTCTTCTTCGCCTTACTATTGAAGGATTTAAAGACAAGTTGAGTGAAATCAAAGAAAAAAATCAAATAATAGAATATACCGACATTAATATTGAGTTCACGCAGACCAATATAAAAAATGCCGCGAGCTTTATTGCCGAAAAAAAAGCCGACCTTATAGTCACCGGCCAGTCGCAAATACCGGAAATTGTAAAACAAATAAAAACCGTGCCGATAATTTCAATTTTATCTTCTGACCCCGTAAAGCTCGGCCTGGCTCAAAGTGAAAATGGAAGCGGTAACAACGTGGTCTTTTTTGAAACAGGCACATACCAGAGCACAGGCCGGCGGTTGGAACTTTTTCTGGAGCTCATGCCATCGGCAAAAAAAATACTTGTAATCAGGGGTGACGATTCGCTTCCGACAGCAAATCCGGCCGGCATGAAATATTTATCTGAAGCCGCAGATAAGAAAAATGTTTTATTGACAGAAAAAACTTTCAAAAACAGGGAAGAAATGAATAAATTTTTATTAAACTACGATTTCTCGCAGATAGATGCCGTTTTCAGATATCCCGGAACATTTGTCTCGGCCAACGCGGACCTGTTCTTTATTTTGGAATCTAAGATAAAAAAACCGCTAATTACCTTGAACCGGACCGAACTTGAGTCCGGAGGAATTTTATCTTACGGCCCGCGCTATGAAGAATTCGGCAGGGCCGGCGCAGTAATCGCACAGAAAATTCTTGTAAATCAACTTAATCCTGCCACCACCCCTATACAGGCACCCTTAAATTACGAGCTCGGTATCAATGAGCGCGTGGCCAAAAATTACGGAATTGAAATTCCCCCGTCTCTCCGCGCCAAAGCGGATTACATAATAAAATAAAACCCCTCACAGGGGTTTTATTTTATTATGCTTCCGGGAGGCACATCAGCGTAAGGCGCCAGAAGCATCGGCCTGCCTTCATCGTCCGCGGCCAAAAGCATTCCTTGCGATTCCAGCCCCATCAATTTTCTCGGCTCCAAATTCGCGACAATAACAATCTCGCGTCCGACCAGTTCTTCCGGTGTGTATATTTTTCCGATGCCGCCGATTATTTGTCGCGTTTCGCGCCCTGAGGAATTCGAAGGGCTGCTGCCCAAATCGACTTTCAATTTCAATAATTTATCCGAACCTTCAATCCGCTCAGCCGTTAAAATCTTCGCTATTCGTAAATCTATTTTTTTGAAATCATCGTATGAGATCATATATTTATATTAACTTTTTTTCCGCCCTAGGCGGATCCGCCTTTGGCGGAAAATTCTTCATATGAAATTATTTCCATATTATTCCAGATACGCGTTATCCTCCCAGCACCATATCCAAGTAAAAGGACTGCTTGTTGGAAGCGGGACAATTATCGGATGCCCGGTTTCTTTAAAATGTTCTTTGTTGTGGCCCATATGCGACTCACAGCAAAAAACCCTGCCGCAAGAAGTGCAAAGGCGGAGATTCGTAGTCTCCTCGCACTTCTCGCATTTTTTCGCATCGGAAGTTAAAATTTTCATCTCTCCCAAATGCGGACAATTTTCTTTTTTTATTTTCGCATATGCCATAACTTTCCTTGATTTTAAAACAAATCGCGTTAAAATCAAAATACATCTCATAGCGCCCATACCCGCCCGAACGTGCCGGTTCGGTACGGGCGGAGCTCAGTGGTATCTAGCAAATCATTAAAAAATAAATTGCGCCCATAGCTCAGTGGTAGAGCGTTCCCTTGACATGGGAAAGGTCTGAGGTCCGATCCCTCATGGGCGCACCAATTTTTAAACCATTTAACTTGATTTAAAAGCAAAAATTTGTTCAAATATAATAAGTTCACGCTCCTATCGTCTAGCCTGGCCTAGGACACCGGCTTTTCAAGCCGAGAACCCGGGTTCGAATCCCGGTGGGAGCACATCATAGAAAAAACGAGTGGTTTTGGCTCTGCGGCAATTCTGTCGTAGGGCTTTTTGAATTGATAACTAAGGATTTTTTGGTCTTTGATACAAATGTTCCAAAGTAAATTATTTGCGATAATATACTTTCCTGCAGAATTTCCCGCCATGTATTCTTTTTTGGCTCTAATGCTATCTAAAAATACTTTTTTAGTCGGTTCCAAAGTAGAAATATCATTTCCAGTTCTAGCCTCTAAATCTTTCAATTGTTTACCTAAAGCTTTTTCCTCGTTAACAAGTTTAGTTATTTTTTCGTTATAAAGGCCCTCAGGTGTGTTTCCGGCAGAAAAACTATCACAGAGTCGAGATTGCGCCAATCTATTCTCTAAAAGCTTCTGAGATATCAATGCCGCCGTTTTTTCGGTGTAACCGCTTTGATGACCAACCCTTTCTTTAGCCGCCTTATAAGCGAACTCAACCAACTCTTCCTCAAACTGCAATTTAGCAAAGAGTTCGGCAATCTGTTTATCCAGTTCTTCCGAACGTAAATATTTCGTATGCTCTCCGCATATGCCTTTTCCGTTGGTGCAATAATAATAGTCGTGTCCTTTTTTCTTGGAAGCAGTTAATGCGCATCCGCAATTAGCACACTTTAATAAACCCCGAAGGTGGAAAAATATGTGCTGTTTCTTTGAATGTATTTTACCTGTTAAAACTTCATTGGCCTCATCAAACAGCGATTTTGAAACAAGCGCCTCATGTTTGGCCTCGTAGTATTTACCGTTCCACGACATCATTCCGAAATAAAATGGGTTTTTCAAAATAGAGTAGATTCGGCTTTTCGGAACTTTATAACCACCCGGACTCCTAAAACCTTCCTCATACATTACGGTTGCAATATCTTTAACGCTGTAACGGCCAGTAGCGCAAAGTTCAAAAATTCTTTTTATATGCGGAGCCTGATCACGATTTACCTCAATTACTTTCTTTTCGTTTATATATCCATATGGCGCGTGCCACGGCCAACCGCCTGTTTCAAGTTTAGCTCTCATGCCCCTCATTACGTTTTGCCTCAAATCATCAACATATTTTTTAGCCATACCAAAAGCTAAGCTCATCATAAACTTATCGTCGCTCGTATTCTTAAAAACTCTTTCCGGCGTTTTGATTTCAGAAAGCAAACCCCTGTCCATAAACCACGATACTTTCCCGCCGTCATAAGCATTTCGGGCAAGCCGATCTATATTCCAAACAAGAAGCGTGCAATTTCCTTTCTTCTCAATAAATTTCAACATACTCTCAAATATCGGACGGCCCGGGGATTTGGCAGACATACTCTCTTTGTATGTTTTGAAAATTGTTATGCGTTCTTTTTCGGCCAAACGCAAAAGCTCTTTTTCCTGCGAATCAATAGATAAAATTTGCCTGTCCTCGGCTTCGCTAGATTTTCTACAATAGATTATATAATTCATGATTTTTTACTTTTTTCTGCTAAAGCAATTTGTTCTCTAGCATAACTTAATAAGGGCAATGAATAAATATTACGTTTTTCCCCAAGATAATACGACCAATATCTGACATCGCCACAATAAGGAACATTATAAACAGTTTTATATCTCTCGTATGGCTGAATAACCTGACAAACCATCTCTATCGCAATATCGTCTTTGAGTATAACAGACTTCTTAATATCCCTGCTAGCAAAATATCTTTTTTGTCCCCAAAACCTGCCGTCTATTGCTTG
>MFHL01000002.1:213-355 GCA_001778595.1 Candidatus Giovannonibacteria bacterium RIFCSPHIGHO2_02_FULL_44_11 | reverse complement strand
TAAATGGATTCTATCGCCACCCCACGCATCTCTAAGCTTTTTAAACACATGGTCCATAAAAGGGAAATTAAAAAGTACTATGTGGTAATGAATGGCCCCGCGCTGTTGAAATTCCGGTACGCATACGTATTTTAAAGGTTGA
>MFHL01000002.1:0-147 GCA_001778595.1 Candidatus Giovannonibacteria bacterium RIFCSPHIGHO2_02_FULL_44_11 | reverse complement strand
TTCAAATCTTGAATATTCTCTTTAAAGGTTAGAGTAAAAAATTTTGGCGGGATTATATATCCGTTTTTATCTTTCCAAGCCCAAGCGTTCGCGTAAACAATACGACGCACACTAGCTTTAGATCTAGCCACGGACGAGGCAGTTTTA
>MFHL01000001.1 GCA_001778595.1 Candidatus Giovannonibacteria bacterium RIFCSPHIGHO2_02_FULL_44_11 | reverse complement strand
AACATTGAATCCTCCGATGATGGAAGTGGTGGCAACTCTGATGGCTGAACCGCTTGATGTGTCAATTCTGAAGATAGGTCTGTCTGTTGTGGAGGTTGCGAAGGTGAAAGCATATTTCTGGTTGTTGGGGATGGTTGTGGTGGCGGCGTTGAGATAGGAAACTGTAAGGTTCTGACTGGTTGTTGTTCCGATTTTAATATTTGAAGTATCAAAGACTATGTTGCCGTATACGGAGAGAGGGGCCCATGGAGTGGATGTTCCTATTCCGAGGTAGCCGTTTGAAGCATCTACAGAAAGGAATCCAGCAGAAGAGACCGCGGTTGAACCTGTGTAATAAGCCAGACGGTTTATTGTTCCTGAGTTAACTGTTCCCGAGCCGGAGCCGGAACCGAGACATGTGCCTCCGACAACCACACAGCCTCCGGTGAGAACTATGCCGTTGGCGAAAGAGGAAGTTGCGGTTGAAGTATTTAATATTGAACCCCCTGTGATGGTAAGGCCCGCGCTTGAGGCAAGGCCCCCTCCCGCAACTGAAAGTCCTGAAGAAGACCATGTGCTTGTCGCGATTCCTGTAGTTTGGATAGTTCCAGTGGCTATTAGATTTGCGAGAGACACATTGCCTGCAAAAAGTCCGTTGCCTTGGACGGAGAAAAGTTGGGCGGGAGTGGTGGTCCCGATGCCGACGTTGCCGGCACTGTCGATTCTCAACCGCTCAACCTCCATCGCGCTGCCGTCAGGTGTTGTCCAAAAAGTTAATCTCCCGGGCATATCCGCGCCTGTCGCCCCTACTCCGGTTTCTACAGTCGCTTCGATTTTCGCAGCCACACGGTAAGCGTCGTTATATCCTTGAAAATAGAGGGAACCCAATAAATCACCCGCAGATACTGCTAAAGGATTTACCACGCTTGTGCGAGCTTTCCGGAAATCAATATAAAACTGACTGCCGGATGCCCCCGAGCTCGCATTAAGCCGGACAGCATTGTCATTGGGTCCGTCACGCGCGATATTCAGCGGACTCGAAGGCCCCGCCGTCCCGATGCCGACGTTTCCATTTTGTAAAACCGTAAGCCCTGTTGAACCCGCAGCATTTAATCCCCCCGCAAAAGTTGAAGTCGCGGTTGTTGAGGTTGCTACAAAATTTGCCGCATCAACGAGTTCGGTGAAATGTCCAAGCCCGGAGACATCAAGTTTGTAAGTTGGAGACGTATTTCCAATCCCGACGGAGCCGCCATCAGCAATGTACATTCGGACATTCTCATCCGTATAACTGCCGGTAGACGTCCCAGTTTGAAAATAAATAGGCCCACCAACCTGATTTATCATGCCAAATCCATTTATTACACCTAAAGCAGAGTCAAAACGTAATTTACCTTCTACAGTACCGCCGTTTTCAAAATTAAAATACGCACCCCCTTGATTGCCAGCTGAAGTATAGTGATCAAGCACTAAACCTACGTAAGGGTACGACGCATCAGCGGTATGGCTAACAACCAGTTGCGCAGAATTTGAAGAAATAACAGAACCTTCATGTGAAGCAATTGTCAGTGAATTGATAGACGCGGCACTGGCATGAGGAGTCGTGGTCCCGATGAGAACCCTACCATTCTGGAATGCCGTTAGGCCGGAAGCCCCGGCAACATTCAATCCCCCCGCAAATGTACTTGTCGCGGTTGTTGAGGTTGCTACAAAATTCGGAGCGTCAACGAATCCGGTGAAATGTCCAAGCCCGGAAACATCAAGTTTGTAAGTTGGAGATGTGTTCCCGATGCCGACGTTGCCGGCAGGAATAATTGTGATAGCTTCAATGCTTGAACCGCCAGACATGATATGGAGACTTAAATCACTCTCGCCATCGGCAATTCTATCCGTTCGAAGTAGTGAAATACTATCAAGAATATCGCCGGCTTGTTTAACATTAAGCCGAATTTGCGACAGACCATTCGTAACACGTGATTGAATCCAGCCCAAAACATCAAGAGTTTGTTGTGGGCTGGCATTACCAATCCCAACATTTCCATTTTGTAAAACATAAAGCGACGAAGCGGCGGAAAATCCTCCCGCGAAAGTTGAGGTGGCGGTTGTTGAGGTCGCGGTGAAATACGAACCGATTAAATTATTTCCGAGAATATTACCTGCGACCGAAAGTTTTTGTCCGGGAGTCGTCGTCCCTATGCCGACGTTGCCGTTGCCGTCTATAATAAACGGACTCGTATCTCCGTCTCCTGAATCATCAACTCTGAAAAGAGTGGCAGCGGTAGAAGAAGCAATATCTAAAACGGCGTCCGGTGTTGCATCAAATATGCCGAAATTGCCCGCGTTATCCACGCGGAGGATGGACGTAGAATTATCAATCGCGACAAAAGATAAAATGGAATCAACTGTCGATGGAGAGGTTGTCGCCCAAAGGGAAAGCAAAGAAGAAGAAGGCGGACTGGCCGGATCATTCGGATTTCCTATTGTTACTGTGCCGTCTCCGTATATTTTAATTCCCGGATTCCAAAGCCCCGCGGCGTTACTATGCGTTTGAAGCTGTAATCTGCTTTTTACCGAATTTACATTATCTCCAAAATGAACAATTCTCGATGAATAATTTGTTGCGCCCATAGCTATGGCAATTCCTGTATTTTGTCCCAATGCCCACGGTTCTGCTTCAATAAAAAGCGCTGTATTAATACCTGAACTCTGAGTTAAAAGCCCGTTGGGTGATCTTAAAGTAAGGATTGGCTTATCAAATGTATAATCTTCAAATCCAAATGTCTGTGTCCCCGCATCCTTGCCGTATGTAACAGTTAAACCGCCGGCTCTTGTATTATTCCCATCAGGGCCGGTAACCGCTGTTCCAACTATTTCAAGTTTTGACCCCGGCGTCGTCGTCCCGATGCCGACACTGCCGGCAAACGTACTTGTCGCGGTTGTTGAGGTCGCTGTGAAATACGGTGCTTCAACGGCTCCGCCGGAAGAGACGCCGGCAACCGCCAAAGAGCCTGCAGTGAGAGTACCGGAAAGCGTAAGGTCGGTTCCGTTGAGCGCGCCCGAAAGAGTTCCGCCGGCAAGCGGAAGATAATTTGAAGCGGTGATGCCATTGGGAATATCAGAGTCAACAAGTCCGGTTACGCCATTTACGGAAAGTGTTGAATTGATTGTGACGGTTTTTCCGCTTCCTCCCAATGCTACATCTCCCAGTACAGAAAGATTCCCCGCTGTGGAAATACCGCCGCTGAAATCTCCATAAACTAGTTGAGAAGGCAGATTGCTGTTTGATAAAGACGCCGGAGAGCTATAATACACAATCGGACTTTGAGAAGCGGCCGGAATCTTGTTTTCTAAAGCGATAAACGAGTCCGCAATCTTTTGCAGAAAACTCGCGCTCAAAATATTAAATCTATCTGTTATGTTTTGATTAACAATGCCGAGAACTTTTGCGATGATATTACTTTCAGAAATATCCGAAGTAACCGGTGATTTTTCTTGGATAACATATGTTGTCCCGATTTGCCCTGAATTATTTAATTCAGCCGGCAAATCGCGGATCCCCGATTCCGCAACCGGACTTTGTCCGAACGGAATCGGGATGTTTTTTGTCGGAATCTGAACAATGACTATCGATGTTTCAAAAAAACTATAAACAAATCCGCCAAGCGCATTCCAAAAATATTTGATTCCGTCGCCAACGGCTGAAAACACGCTGGCTAAGTTTTTTTGCGGAGCAAAAGCTAAATCAGCGGGCGCGTCCAAAACCGCAGCCGGCGCCGTATGAAAAACTTTATTGGACAGCGAGAAAGCAGTATCTTTAAAATTAAAAGCCAGGACACCGCCAACCATAAAAACTATAATTAACACGGAAGCCAGTAAATAATGAATATCGCTTTGCCGAGATTCATCAATTTGCCAAAATTCACCAATAGGCTTGCTTGTTTTAACTATGTTGCCGGCGCCGACAGGCGGCAAATCATTATTTTTATAGCTCTGTAAAGATGACAGGGAGACAAACCAATTTTTCCCGATTCTCCGGCATTTTAGTTTTCTTAAACGGCAAAGCTGGCCAATGTAGTCATTGGCATAGCCGGTCAATTCCGAAGCCTCTTTTGCGGAAATATACTTTTCTGTATCAAAAAATATTTCTGACATTTTTTTGAAATTTAGAGCTAATCTCGTATTACCGAGATACCTTATTATTATTGTACAGAGAATAAAAATAAATTTATACAACACTTTATCCGCTCTTTTTGATAATTTTACGGTTGTGACTTTCTATATATGCGCGTCTTTCGTGAGGTTTTAGTTTGAAAGCGCAATTCAGCTATTTAAGGTTATGTACTATCAAGGTTTAGCAAGGTTTAATAAACTAATTTTGAGGTTTTGTGAATATGAAATAGCTCAGATATTGCGGCGAAGGTTTCGGCCAAGCCAAAGATGGATAACAGTTATCCACAATTGCGAGCGTGTAATATTTATAATCAAAATCCGGCCAATTTTGCAAGCTGACCGAAGTCAAAGGCGTGGGCCGCGAGAAAAGCGAGCGTAACATTGAAAATAATATTTCCGAGGAAGAGCGGCGTCATTGTTTTCCAGAACGGAAGCCGTGCTAATCCGGCCGGAATGGTAATGAAATCGTTGGACATCGGAAGAAGACTGCTGTAAACAAAACAAAGCAGCATAAAAAGTTTCGGGCGCGCTTGAGCGACGCGGTAGAGCATGCCGAACCATCTGCCGACTTTTTCCGGCATTATTGCGCTGCCCTGATAACCCACAAAAAAAGAAGTGGAGTCGCCGAGCATAACTCCGGTCGCCGCAAGAACGCCCAAAAAGAGCGGGTTCAGTCCTCCGCTTGCGAATGTTACCAAAAGCAAGTGGTACGGAATTACGTTGAAAATCGTAAACCCTCCGAGAACTGCGGTTACAAAAAGAAGCGCGTAGGCGTTGTTTACGCCTACCCAGTTGATTATCTTCTCGGGGCTTAAATAAACAAACACATACACGGAGAGCCCCACAAAGAACAGCACAGACGCCGCTCCTATGAAAAATTGTTTCTGTTTTCTGGTCATTGCGTTTTTATCTGGGATTGCGCGCCGGGAAAATTCTCAAAACGCTCGCCTCAACCTGTCCCGCGGCGTTCATACGGCCGACGGCGATTACATTGTCTCCGACGCGGAGAGTTTTGGCCGCCACAAGCCGTCTCCCTTCGCGGATGTCAGTGTCTATCTTTATCAGAACTTCAATCTTTTTTTCATCGCCCGCGACAATTGAAAACCCAGCGCTATTTATCTCCAATATGCGCCCGAAATACTGGGCTTCCATCCAGTCCTGCACAAAACCGGTCCGCAAAACGAACACAATAAAGATAAGGCTCAGCACCAAAGCTGAAAGCAAAATGGCGATGACGATATTTGAAATCTGTTTAAAACTTTTATTCATTTTTTTGTCTGTGTTATTCCGAAATTATTACAGGTATTTCAAGGGCATCGTCGTGCTCGGGCAGGCCGGACGGATTGTCCTTGCGGAGTATCAGGGAGCCTCTTGGACTATACGCGTTTTTATCCGCAGTAAATTTCAGCGTTGCTTCAAACGGGACAAATTCCGTAGTCATCCATTCGCTCTTTGCCGTTGCAATCCCCTGCGCGATGATTAGCCCGTCCCAATTGACCAGAAACACAGGAAAGCTTGCTTCAAAAAACCAATTGCCCCTTGCCTGCCCTAAGAGCACAAGCGGGCTTCTGACTATTTCATTTGGGCGCGGAGATTCAAGGCGGATCAAATCGGCCTTCTCAATTGTATTGCCTATATCCTCAACGAATGTTTTGTCGCCGTGCCTGCACCGGCGCGGATAGCTTTCCATTACCGCGTTGCCCGCTTTTACGCATTCTTCAAAGCTCGTTACAACCGGCGCGGGAGCTTCTTTTTTTGAGAGCTTCCATGCAACGCTTGAACCAGCGATTATTAAAACGGCGATAATTACAGGCAGTGTTTTTTTCATAATCTTATTTTAACACTTTACAAAGCTGCCCGCTCATATAGAACAGCTTACTTCCGCTTAAAATCCGCCCAAAGAGACAAAACTCCGAGAGCCAAGAAAAGTAATGCTTCAAGCCAATTCTGTTTTTGAAACGCCTCAATTAAAGCAATGCCGAAAAATATTATAAAAAAACCGTAATATTCGCAAATTTTATGTTGTTCATGATATAACAATACCTTGATTAAAGCCGAAAAATCAAGTAAAATAAGCAAGTTACGGAAAATATTGGGGGGATCGTCTAGCGGTAGTTGCCGACAGGCTACCCGTTGTAAGTGTGTGGTGCATTACCCAAGATTGCATTTGAAAGTTTATTGGGGGATCGTCTAGCGGTAGGACACCGCCCTTTGGAGGCGGGTACCTTGGTTCGAATCCAAGTCCCCCAGCCGGTTTCAATAACAAGGCTAAGTCACAGTAATTTATATCTTACTTCAATAACATCCTAGAATACGCAGACAAGTTTTTCTTTAAATATGGACTTAAAATCTACCTACAATAGAATAGCTGGAGACTGGATGAAAGACCATCATGGCGATACGTGGTGGTTTGAGGGAACAGATAAATATTTATCTTTTTTTAAACCAAACGCTTTTATTCTTGATATCGGATGTGGAGCCGGAGAAAAATCGAAATATTTAGCAAAAAAGGGTTTTGATGTAACAGGTATAGATTTTTCGGAAGAAATGATCAAATTGGCTAAAGAGCAAGTTCCGGCCGGAAAATTTTTTGTCAAAGACATTAAATTTCCCCTGAATTTTGAGAAATCCTTCGATGGTGTTTTTGCTCAGGCTGTTTTATTACATATTCCAAAAAATGAAATTGTCAATGTTTTAAAAAATATAATCACCCCGCTTAAATCAAAAGGTTATTTTTACGCGGCAGTAAAAGAATTAAAGCAAGGCGATAAAGATGAGAAAATTGTAAAGGAAAATGATTATGGTTATGATTACGAGAGATTTTTTAGCTATTTTACTTTGGATGAATTAAAGAAGCATATTCAAGACATTGGACTGAAAATTGTTTATGGAAACGTTGTTCCGTTCGGAAAGACAAATTGGATTCAAATTATTGCTAAAAAATCATAGCTACTATAATTAATTTATGGAAACACCGCGCGGACAAAAAGAGCTGACCCTTGAAGAGAAGCTGGCTTTGGCATACAAAATGACCCAAACAAGCGAAGACTTAAACCGTTTTATTGAAGGATACGGAGGGTTTGATACGTTCGCGAAGTCCTGGGCCAATTTAGAACAACCTCGCGCTTAGTTATGACAGCCTTAAAACCGAGCAACAAAATCATATATAAACCGTTCTATAAGCATGACTAAAAAACCAATATTAAACGCTTTGGCGGCCGTGGCTTATATATCGCTTGTGGCCACGCTTATGTTCTACGGCCCGCATATTGAAGGCAAAAATTTAGGCGTGCTCATCCCTATCACCATGCTTTCGCTTTTTGTTTTCTCGGCGGCGACAATGGGCTTTATTTTCTTTTACTGGCCCGTACGGCTCTATTTTGACGGCGAAAAAGAAAAAGCGGCAGGCCTTTTCTTAAAAACCCTTGTTTTTTTCGGGGTCATCACCGCCGTAATTTTGCTTACGACTTTTCTTGTCTGATCGGCGGAGTTTTTATTTTTCTATTTTATACAACGCGCTCGCGCCCGAACGGAAAACTGCGGTTCCCAATTCCGTGAATTTATTTTCGTTCAGATTTTTGTAAGTAGTGCGTTCAAGGGCACCGACGTAAACATATTGAACGCCGTATCTGCGTATTATCTCCAGCGCTTCGGAAGCACTGTTTGTTTCGTAAAGTCTTTGAATGTCTCCCTCGACTTTGGCAACCGCTCCCCAGCCGGTCTCTATACCCTTGCCGGGCACCGCGTTCCTGGCGGCTTCCGCGTCAAATCTCCAAGTCCACTCGTGAGTTTTCCATCCCATTGGGGTAATCATCCCTGAAAATGCTGAAATGCGCGCGTAAGTTGTGTAGCTGTCGCCGACGGCTTCGGCAATGACCGCGCGGCCGGTAATATTATTGTTTATATATTGAACCGCGTTCCAATCCTCGGGCATCTCTCTTCTCATCCATACCGAGCCGTCCAGCTCCCCCATTTTGCCGACAGGCAAATAAAATTGTTTGAAAGCCTGATACGGATAAAAAGCGCCCGCGATAAGCGCCAAAGAAAGCATGCACCACCCCGCGCGGCGAGGAAAAGTGTGCTCGCGGTATCGGTTACGAGCGTTACCTTCGCGCCGGATAAGGGCGTAAGCCGCGGCGGAGAACGCCATGCTAAGCATCGTCCAGGCGTGATACCCAAATTTAAAAGTTGTATTAGCGCGGAAATAAGGCGGATTCGCAACGCCGTAAATATCTTCTATAAAAAATAATTCCACGCCGACAATTATTCCTAAAGAAACGACGCCGAGTGCGGCTACAAAATACCAGTCTTTAAAAGTTTTCCGCTTTAGATAAAGAGCAAACAATATTCCCGTCAGAAAAACTCCCCACATTCCGAGCTCCGCCAAAAATGGCGTCGGGTATTGGACATTTGAAAGATTGTATTTGGCAACATATGACGGGATAAATTTAAGGCCCACAACCGGACTCTGGAAATTTTTAAGGTTGGGCCACATAAGAAGCAGTGAAAAAAGCGCGGCAAAAAGCCCAGCGCCTAGCCACTTCCATGATTTTTTGAAAATAAGCACTATAAAAATGAGCACCGATATGGTAACCGCATCCCAAAGATTTATCATGCCCGATGTTGCCGCGGCCACGGACAAAAAAGCGAAAAACGCCCAGTTTATTTTTTTTGACACGGCAAGCATATATACGAGCGCAAGGTCAAAAAGAAAAAACGGCAGAGCCAGAAAATGCGCGTGCAAATCTCCGACCGTAAAACTGTAAGAAGGAATCTCATTGATGATGTAAGAGGGCGTATAAAGGCGGGTGGAGGAAGCATATGTGTAAAGATGGCCGGAGAAATAGCCCATGACGGAGGCAACCGCAAAAAAAACCGTTCCCGCGGAAGTTACAAGGAAAGCGGAGACCGCGGAGAAGAATTTTCTCCCGGTTAAAGCAAAAACTATTCCGGCCGAAAGAAGCGCAGACTCACAATAAAGAAGGCCCAGAGAAAAATTGTACGTAAGCGCGTACGGGAGGCCGGAAAGATTGGAAACAAGGCTCATCAGATAAGACCCGTAGTAATAATAATTTATTGTTTTACCGGCGAACCACGGGTCCAGAAAAGGAAAAAATTGCGTTTTTCCGGAAGCTGAAAGCATAGCCATATCCATAAAACGCTCGGTCCCGTTTATCGCGGGGTTCCAGGAGCGCACGAGAAGATATACAAAGTAAATCGCGAGCGCGCACCCCTCTGCTAACAATATTTTTTTATAATTTTCTTTGAGAAAATCCCGGCAGAGATATGCGCCAGTTAAAACCGCAAATAAAAATAATAACCCGATAAAAAGCTTGTTTTGGTAATCCAGCAATTTGAGCGACGCCGAAAGCCAGACTAAGTATCCAAATAAAACAAGTCCCGCGGGCTTTGCAGTCGCGTAAGCAAGCGTTTTATTTGTGATAAGCCGGCGGGAAATGGCGAGTCCAAAAAAACCGAAAAGTGAGAATACGGCATAAAACTGCAATGCCTGAAAAAGTTCCATAAGATTATTTTTTTGTGGCTGATTCTATTAATTCTTCCACTTTTCGCTTCGTTTCCTCCAATAATTCTTTCCTAAACATTATATGCTCGCCGAATACGGTAAAGACTTTATATAATCTTCCATAAAATTAAAATCTGGTTGGCCGTCTTTTGTTGGTAATTTTATTTTTATCTGGTTCATTCTGTCTTGACTGCACTTGCGACCATAATTATAGCGATACTGTTCTAAATTAAGAATCTTTACTAAAAACATTGCTATATACTTATTCATTTTGAATTTAGGAATAAGTTTTTCTACGTGATCGCTCGCTGAAAAGTTTTTAGATTGATAAGAACAATAACCAAAAACAGCACTATCAACAGTTAATATACCTCCTTCCTCCGTATAAAAATCGTAAAAACCCCCTATTCCGTTATTCGTAGCTTGCGTCGTCACATAGGGGTATTTACCTTGTCCATATTCTTCCAGTTCTAAAAGTGGCGTTGTTTTGCTCCCAGTTATTCCAAACATTCCGTTCAGTGCGAATAATCCCCAATTCTGCGTGTTTAAGCTAAACTGTTTTAAAAGCAACTCCTTATCAATTGGAACAGGAATTTGATCAAGCATAATTTTTTTAAAATCATTTGGCATTTCGGCGGGGAGTAAAATTTCTTTTAATGTTTTATTTGCTGCTCTTCCGTAATTATATTTATATTTATTTGCCTTGATGCAAAGAGCGTAAAATATCATTTCTTCTTTACTCGTTTTTCTTTTCGGCATTAAATAATACAAATCCCTCCCGCTATAATATTCTTTGTCTTGATAAAAAGAAGATAAAACAGAGCCGCTAACCGCAACTGAAATTGTATGTGCGGGATTCGGCACAACATCATTAATTCTCTTTACATACGCCGATACTCCGTTATTGAGTTCTGTTCGTGAAATAAAACGAATGCTGTTTGAATCTTTTTTTTCACATTCTTCAATGTTCACCAATTCAAGATTAACACCATAAACTGGCGTAAATAATTCTTTTAGTGGGATGAGCTTATTCATCTTTTAAAAATAACTCGCTGAACAAAACGTATTCCTTAATAGTTTTTAAAAAATCGTCTAGTGTTAATTTTGAATAATCAGTTTCCATATATGCCTCCGCACACCACTCATCGTGCGCTGTAACTACTTTGTTTGCGCTAAATCCAGGTTCTTGTTTTCTATTTAAATAATAACTTACCCATTTATCTTTAATTTTTTCCCACTTCCCATAAACATCGGTTCTTCCTTGGATTTTTCTTTTTACAAAACCGTCATCCTTATAATAACCAAAATAAGTTTCTTTGCTTCTTGGATGAGGCTTATGTGCTGTGAAAATCATTACACAAGCAACGACATTAACATTTGAATTAAAAAATAATTCGTTTGGCATGGACAATACTGCTTCCAACGTATGGTTCTCTAAAAGTTTCTTTTTAAATTCATACACCTTTCCGGTTTGCGCTAAAGCGCTTTGCATTGGCACAATGGCAATACAGGTTCCTCCGTCAACCAAACATTCTAAATTGTTTAATACAAACTCAAGCTCATCAGTATCTGTTTTCTTATCGGCTTTGTATGGTGGATTTAAGAAACCGACGGTTGGTTTGATTACTTTAATTTCTCTCATTATATCCTCATCGAAACAATTACCATTTATAATGTTTGATTTTCCGTCTTGATGGATATACATATTAGAAACGGCTAAAGCAAAAATGTGTGATTGATATTCTACACCAAACAAATGGTTTTTTTTAATTTCCTTAATTTTTGTTTGATCGCCTTTTGCGTCTGCAATCATTTTTTTCATTGCGCTTATAAGGAAGCCTCCTGTGCCCGTGCAATTATCATAAGCGATACTGTTTTTATTGACCCGCGCTAAATCAGAAAACAACTCTGTAATGTGTGGCGGCGTAAGAACTATTCCTAAACCTTTGTCGCTATTCGCATAACGGAGAAATTCAATATACAGCTGTCCGAGAACATCAAAATATTCATGTGTTTTTATGAATGAGTTTATGTTCTTATCAATGTTTTTAATGAGATTTTTTAAAACATCTTTTTTTGCTGAAAGAGAGGTATCCGTTCTTATGAAGCCAAATTGAATATTTAAATTATCAAGTTTGTCACTTTTAATGTTCGCATTTTTCAGTTCGTTGCTAACTGTATCAACTAAATAGCCTGCTAATTCTTTCGATGCGTTTTCAACTTTTTTCTTCTTCTCTTCGGGAGTATCTTTTTCGCTCGTCGAGCCAAATAAAGGATAGGCGGCTTTAAATGCTTTATTTTCTAAGGCAATTAAAATACAACTGATTAATAAACTGCGTTGGCTTTCTAAAATCTTGTAAGAATGTAGGGTATCATTTAATTGTTTGGTAAATTCTAAAAGTGTATTATAGTCTTGTCGAAATTTTTCAGGACTTTTCAAATACCCGTCTAAATAATCATTGCCAGAAAGAAGTTTACTCCCGAAAATTGGGACTGCCTTTCTCTCATTTTTAAGTTGTAAAAAATGAGAAACTTTTAATTGTTGTTTTGTTTGACCGCTTGCTCCGATTGCTAAAACATCAAATTCC